>JBKICS010000430.1:0-4267 GCA_046567015.1 Acidobacteriota bacterium
TTGACGCTTGGCCACGAAGCCCTGGCCGGGCTGGCGGCGCGCTATGACAAGGGGCTAGCGGACCGGGCGACAGCCGGCCGGATCCTGACCGAAATGGGCCGGTATGCCGAGCTGGTCCAGGTTGTCTTCAAGGAGCGGCTCATGGGGCGGCTTGGGCCGGAAGAACAGCGCGACCTCGGCCTGCTCATCGGATTTTATCAGGTCGAGGGCGAGGCCGTGGCCGCCCTTGGCGCGTATGTGCGGGGCGAGGCGGCAAGCCGCGAGGCCTTTGACGCCGCCCTGGAGCGGCTTGCCGCCATCATCCGCCAGATCAGCCTGGGCAAGGGCGGCTCCTGAACGGCTTTCTTGCCAAGCGGCGGAAGGTGTGCCACAAGGGCAAATGAGGGGTTTCGCCGCATTTCACGGCCAGCCCCAAGCCAGGAGAGATGGTTATGAAGAAACTGCTCTGTCTGAGCCTGCTTGCCGGTTTCCTGCTGGCCGGTCTGGCTGTGGCGGAAAAGGCTGAAGCCCGGGCGCCGTGTCCGCCGGGCTATTTCTGGGATGGCCCGCGCGGCTGCATGCCGGCACCGTTCGTGCCGCCGCCGCCGCCAGGCTATTACCCGTATCCGTATCCCTACCCGGCGCCGGGCTGTCCGCCGGGCACCTACTGGCGCAGAGGGGCTTGCCGCCCGGCTCCCCGGCCGGCTCCGGGCATCCAGCTCTATCTGCCGCCCATCTACATCGGTCCGTAGCCTCGGCCGGTACCGGCAAAACAAGGATCCGCCGTTCCTGCCCAGGCAGGGACGGCGGATCGTACGTTTGTGGACCGGTCGGCGACCGCCGTCGCCGGATCGAGGCCGGGCCTAGGGTCCGTCCTGGGAGCGTTCGGACGGGCGCATGTCCGGGCTGGTGTAGAAAAATTCGATGCGCCGGTTGCGGGCCTTGTTCTCGGCCGAGGTCGGCGGCACCAGCGGCTGGCTGTCAGCCAGGCCAACCGCCCGCAGGCGGGTGACGGGGATGCCGGTCTTTTCGGCCAGGTAGCGCACGGCGGCTGCGGCCCGGGCGGCCGAAAGCTCCCATTTGGACGGGTAGCCGCCGCCTTTTTCCTCGTCGTCGGCGTGGCCGCGAACGGTCAGGTTGATCTTGAAATCGCGCAGGATCTTGGCCACCCCGTCCAACACCTTCTGGGCGGGTGCGGTGAGTTCCGCCGAGCCGGGCTTGAACATCACCGAGTTGTTGACCTGCATCAAGACGCCCGAGGAGTCGTTGCTGACCCCGGAGTTGTTCTTGACGGTCTGGTCCGAGGTGATGAGCTCTTTTATCAGGATGGCGATTTCGTATTTGAGCTTGTTTTCCTGGGACAGCTTGAATTCCGGGCTGCCCTTGATGGCGTCGGGGCTGATGAAGGTCGGCACCTTCTCCAGGTTCTGGACCTTTTCCTTGGAGGCCACGTTCTTGTCCTGGAAGACCAGGGACAGTTCCTGCTTGCGCGAGGGTTTGAGCGACACCACCAGCCACAGGAGCAGGAAAAAGGCCATCATGGCCGTCACGAAGTCGGCGTAGGCCACCTTCCAGGAGCCGCCGTGATGCCCCCCGTGCCCTTCGTCGGATTCGCGGTAGATGACGACGGTCTTGCCGTCATTTTTTGCCACGCAGCGCCCCCTCCATGTCTTCCATGCTCGGCCGCACGTCGTCCGGGATGGCGCGACGCCCCATTTCCACCGAGAGCAGCGGCGAAAAGCCGGAGTTGAACGCCGCCAGCACTTCCTTGGCCACATGCAGCATGTGGTGCTGGGCCTTGGCCAGATATTCCAGGTTGGTGGCCATGGGGCCGACGAAGCCGTAGCTCAAAAGGATGCCCAGAAAGGTGCCGACCAGGGCCGCGCCGATGCTGTGGCCGAGCACTTCCGGCGGCTCGTTGATCTTGCCCATGGTCAGCACGATGCCGAGCACCGCCGCCACGATGCCAAGGCCCGGCAGGGCGTCGGCCACCTTGGTCACGGCCCCGGGGGTGATCATGGCGTGGTGGTGCATGGTGGCGATGTCGGTGCGCATGAGGTCGTCGTAGCGGTGGGCGTCGATGCCCTCGGAGAGCAGGCACTTGATGTTGTCGCAGATGAAATAGGCCAACTGCTTGTTCTTGGCGATGCTCGGGTAGCGGTTTATCGTGGAGGACTGCTCGGGCTTGGCCACGTGGGGCTCCAGCGCCACGATGCCGTCGCGCCGGGCGATGTTGATGAGCTCGAAGAGTAGGGTGAGCAGATCCTGGTAGTCGCCGGCCGAGGGCTCCTTGCCGGAAAACACGTGCATGGCGTGCTTGAAGGTGCCGATGGCGATGGACTTGGGCGAGGAGATGAAAAAGGAGCCGAGCGCCGCGCCGCCGATGATGAGCAGTTCGATGGGCTGGAACAGCACGGCCATATGGCCGCCTTCGAGCAGGAAGCCGCCGAAGACGCAGCCGAGAACCACCACAATGCCGATAATGACGAACATGGCCCACCATGCGGACCCGCCGTTGCGGCGGCCCGGGAATCACCGTTTCACGCGTCGTCGCGTGAAACGGACTGTGTCTAAGGATCGCGCCTGCGGCGTCGCTGTCCCTGGTGTAGAAAAAACCGTGCCGCCGGGCAAGGGGCGAGACGCGTCTGGTCCCGCCCCATGACCGTCTGGGCTATTTCGCGCCGTGGCATTTCTTGTATTTCTTGCCCGAGCCGCAGGGACAGGGATCGTTGCGGCCGACCTTGGGGGCTTCGCGGCGCTTGGGTTCCTTCTTGGGCGCTTCGCTGCTTTCGGCCGGACCGGAATACTGCACGTTGGCCGTGTCGTCCTTGTGCTGGAACTCCTGTTCCTGGACCTCGGCCCGGATGCGCACCCGGGACAGGGCCCGGATGGCGGCATCGCGCATGTTGTAGATGAGCTGCTGGAAGAGTGCGAAGCCCTCGCGCTTGTATTCCTGCTTGGGATCCTTCTGGCCGTAGCCGCGAAGCCCGATGCCGTCGCGCAGGTGGTCCATGGAGAGCAGGTGCTCTTTCCAGTGGCGGTCCAGGCTGTCGAGCAGGAAGTAGCGGGCCACTTCCTTGTAGTGCGCGCCGGCGGTCTCGGCCAGTTCGCGCTGGCGGCCCTTGACGGCCTCGAGCACGGCCTGCTTCTCGGCCGCGTCGCCAGTGGCGAGGACGGCCTTGTGGTCGAGGAGATCCTCGATCTGGGCGGCGGTCACCTCCAGCAACTCGGGATCGGGCGCGCCCTTGGCGGCTTCCAGGGGGGCAAAGAGCTCGTCCACGATGTCCTCGAGATACTCCATGACGAAGACTTCGGGATCGGTGGTGGCCATGAGCTCCCGACGGCGCGAGTAGATGACCTCGCGCTGCTGGTTCATGACGTTGTCGTATTCGAGGAGTTGCTTGCGGATATCGAAGTTGTGGGCTTCCACACGCTTCTGGGCGTTTTCGATGGCGCGGGAGACCATGCGGTTCTCGATGGGCTCGCCGTCTTCCATGCCGAGCTTGTCCATGAGGCCTTTGAGGCGGTCGGAGCCAAAAAGCCGCATGAGGTCGTCGTCGAGGGCCAGGTAGAAGCGCGAGGAGCCGGGATCGCCCTGGCGGCCGGAACGGCCGCGCAACTGGTTGTCGATGCGCCGGGATTCGTGGCGTTCGGTGCCGAGGATGTGCAGGCCGCCAAGCTCGACCACGCCGGGTCCGAGCACGATGTCCGTGCCGCGGCCGGCCATGTTGGTGGCGATGGTGACCTTGCCGGCGTGGCCGGCCAGGGCTACGATCTCGGCTTCTTTTTCGTGGTTTTTGGCGTTTAAGACGTCATGGGGCACGCCGGTCTTCTTGAGCATCTCCGAGAGCAGTTCGGATTTCTCGATGGACACCGTGCCGACCAGCACCGGCTGGCCGAGCTTGTGCAGCTCCTTGACGTCGGCGGCGATGGCCTCGAACTTCTCCCGCTGGGTCTTGTAGACCAGATCGGGGAAATCCTTGCGGATCATGGGCTGGTTGGTCGGGATGGAGATGACTTCCAGGTCGTAGATCTCGCGGAATTCCACGGCCTCGGTGTCGGCCGTGCCGGTCATGCCGGAGAGCTTGGCGTACATGCGGAAATAGTTCTGGAAGGTGATGGTGGCCAGGGTCTGGTTTTCCGCCTCCACCTGCACGTGTTCCTTGGCTTCCAGCGCCTGGTGCAGGCCGTCGGAGTAGCGCCGTCCGGGCATGAGCCGGCCGGTGAACTCGTCGACGATGACCACCTGGCCCTCTTTCACCACGTAATCCACGTCGCGCTGGAAGAT
>JBKICS010000431.1:0-3963 GCA_046567015.1 Acidobacteriota bacterium
GGGGCAGGGCGTCGTTGCCCACGGCCGGTCCGGCCGTGGGCGGGGGCAGGGACAGGCGGTCCTGGTCCAGGCTGTCGGCGGCCAGATCGAAGGACAGGCCGGCCGGCAGCAGCGTGCCGTAGCCGAACTGGCCGCGAAGGACGGCGCCGGCGATCTTGGCGTCCAGGCCGGTGACGGCGCACTTGCCGGGCTGGCCGGGCAGCCAGGTGACCTGCCCCTTGGCTTCCAGGGGCAGGCTTGACGGCAGGGCCGGGGCGGCCAGCCGCAGGGCCTTGGCGGCCCCGGCCGGGTCGGGGCTGGTCAGGGACCAGACGCCGGCGGCTCCGGTCGAGTCCAGGCGGCCGGTAAAGTTGAGCTTGGTTCCAACGGGCTCGAGCCCGGCGACAATGGCGCAACCCGGCCCGCCGTCCGGGCCGCCTGAGGCGGTCAGCCGGGCGTCCAGGCTGAGCACGCCCCCGTCCGGCAGCACGGCCGAGGCGGGATAAAGCCGCACCAGCCCGCCCGAACCGCGCAGGGTGGCGGCCGCGTCGGCGATGGCCAGGTTGCCCAGGCTGCACCGCGTAAGGACCGCCCGCACGTCAATGGCGCGCGCAAACAACCAGGCCCCGGGCACGGGCCAGCCGCCGCTCGCCACGGGCCGGGGCAGGCTGTCGAAGGGGACGTCCTCGGCGGTGACGGCGGCGTCGAAGGTCGGCGCGTCGCCAAGCGTCGCCCTGGCCGTGCCCCGGATGGTTCCCCGGGGCAGGCGGATGTCCAGGCGTTCGAGGGTGACGCCGGCGGCGTCGGCCGTGACCGTGACGGCGGCTGTGGCCTGGCCGGGAGGCGGCGGCGCGCCGCGCAGGCTGGCCGCCTCGGGAACGCCGGTCGGATGCGGCGGGGCGACATCCGGCGGGGCCACCAGGCTTTGGGGCGTATCCGGCCGGGTGAGGCCCAGGATGTCCAGCCAGTTGCCGGCCATGTCGGCGGTAAGCGCCAGCTCGGTGCGCAGTCGCGGCGCGCCGGGCAGGCCGGTCGCCGTGGCCTTCCCGGTCAGGCGCAGGCCCGGAGTCCGGGCGTCGATGTCGGAAACCGTCAACACCGCCTCGGTCGGGTCGTAGTCGAGGAAAAACCGCGACACCAGCCGGGCCGGGGTCGCGCCGCCGGGCAGCAGCGGTGCGGTCACGACGAGCCCGGTTTCGACCTTGGTCCCGTGCAGGCCAAAGCGCCCCGTGGCGGCGTCGAAGGAGGCCCAGCCTTGCAGGTGGCATTCGAGCGCGGTATCCGGAATCATTCCGGCGGCGGTGAAGCTGGCGGAAAAATCGAACGGCTGGCCAAGCCCGGTGCGCAGCCGCGCCCCGGTCACGGCGAGTGTGCGGCCGGTGGCCGCGTCCTGGTAGCGGGCCGCGAGGTTTTCCAGGCGGATGTCCCGGGGTTGCGGGGCCACGGTCCAACCCGAGCCGGCGGCGGAATTCCGCAGGGCGGTCAGATCGTCCCAGTTGGCGCGCCCGTCGGCGTTTCGGGCCAGATCCACGACCAGGTCGCTGACCCGCACCGAGCCCGGCGAGACCACCTTGACCAAAAGCGGCAGCATGCGGATCGTCATGTCCAGCCGGCCGGCCGTCAGCATGGGGCCGTCGCCGAATCCCGGGGCGTTGGCCACGGTCACCGGCCCCATGGACAGGCCGAGCCAAGGCCGCATGGTGATGGAGACGTCGCCGGACACCGTCACCTGCCGGCCCAGGGCGTCGCTAAGCGCCTGTACGGTGAGTTCCTTGAGCCGGGTCGGGCCGATGGCCTGCCGGGCGGCCAGGGGCAACACCAGGCCCAGGGCCGCGACACAGATGAGCAAAATGGCGGCCAGCCGGGGCAGGCGGTTGCGGCGTCTGGGCAGGGCGGCGTCGGGCGTAAGGGTCGGCATGGGCGGGAGGGGAGCCCGGGCTAGAGGCTGACGCTTAAGCCCGTGCGTCCGGGCAGGCCGCGCTGGGCCTCGACTATGGCCTGGCGGCCGTTTTTGACGGCCAGCAGGTAGGCGGCGGCGTCGGTGACGTCGTTGACTTCCACCTTCCAACCCCGGGCCGTGAGATCCTTGGCGTAAAAGGCGCTGACCTCGGCCGGGCTGGCCCCGGTTTCGAACAACACGGTCGTGGCTTTGGGGAAGCGGATCACGCGCTTGAACTCGGCGCTGGGAAACACGCCGGCCTCGTTGCCGAGCACCGCGCGGTAATCGTCCTGGGCAGCCGCAGGCGCGGCCAGGAGCAGACAGCAGACGGCAAGCAGCAACACGCGCGCCACGGCGGTCGTCGGCACGGCGGACCTCCTTTGGAATCGGCGCCTATTGTGCTACGAGAGCGGCCCGAAGTCAAAGGCGGCCAGGGTTGCCGTTTTCGGGAATCCGTGGAAGAACCGCGAAAAAACGACAACCATGGAGCACGCATGTCAAGGTCGATTCCGGCTTCCCTGGTTCTGGCCCTGCTGCTGGCCGTATCCGCCGGCTGCACCCGGGAAACCGGCGGCGGCGAGGCCAAATACCTGCATCTGTTCAACGCGGCCTGGGCCCGGTGCAACGACCGGGGGCTGTACGAAGTCCGGGTGGAGTCCGTGGTCCCGAGGCCGGACGGCATGAAGACGGTGACCGTGCATTACCTCTACGACAACGGCATGGTGCCGGACCAGGGCCGGGCGGCCATGCTCGTCTCTCCGGAAAACCGGCTGGCCGACACCTGTGTGGTGAATCTGGAAATCAAGCGCTGCCTGTGCGGCGAGGCCCCGGGCTGGCGCGTCGGGCCGTAATCCCGGGCCGGGCGGGCGCAAGCCCCTTGTAACGGCGGTCGTTCCCCGGTATGCCGCAGGGCCGTACCGTCACTGCCAACCATCCAAAGGCGAATCCATGTCCAAAGTCTATCTCATCGGGGCCGGTCCCGGCGATCCGGGCCTTTTAACCCTTCGCGCCAAGGATCTCCTGTCGCGCGCCGACGTCGTGGTCTACGACTACCTGGCCAACAAGGCCTTCCTCGATTTTTGCCGCAAGGACGCGGTCATATACTATGTCGGCAAAAAGGGCGGCGACCACACCCTGCCCCAGGACAAGATCAACGACCTGCTCGTGGATATGGCCAAGTCGGGCAAGATGGTGGCCCGCCTCAAAGGCGGCGATCCGTTCGTCTTCGGCCGGGGCGGCGAGGAAGCCGAGGAGCTCATTGCCGCCGGCTGCGACTTTGAGGTGGTGCCCGGGGTGACCTCGGCCGTGGCCGCGCCGGCCTATGCCGGCATCCCCATCACCCACCGCTCGTTCACCTCGTCGGTGTCGTTTATCACCGGCCACGAAGACCCGACCAAAAACGAAAGCTCGCTCAATTGGGAAGCCTTCGCCCAGTCCGGCTCCACGCTGGTCTTTTTCATGGGAGTCAAAAACCTCCCGCACATCACGGAAAATCTCATGAAGGCCGGCATGTCCGGCGACACCCCGGCGGCGCTGGTGCGCTGGGGCACCACCTGCCGCCACAAAAGCCTGGTGGCCACCGTGGCCACCATGCCCGAGGAAGCCAAGAAGCATGGCTTCGCCCCGCCGTCGCTGTTCGTGGTCGGCGGCGTGGTCGGGCTGCACGACACGCTGGCCTGGTACGAGAAGCGCCCGCTACTCGGCAAGGGCGTGGTCGTCACCCGCAGCCGGGAGCAGGCAAGCGACCTGACCCGCCTGCTCACCGAAGAAGGGGCCTGCTGCTACGAATTTCCGGCCATCGAGATCGCGCCCCTGGCCGATCCCGCCCCGGTGGGCGCCGCCATCGACACGCTGTATGAAAACGACTGGGTGATCTTCACCTCGGTAAACGGCGTGGACTGCTTCTTCGAGCAGCTGGACGCGGTTGGGCGCGACGCCCGGGCCTTTGCCGGCATCCAGGTGGCGGCCATCGGACCGGCCACGGCCAAGCGGCTGGCCGAACGCGGTTTGCGCGCTGATTTCATCCCCGAGCGTTTCGTGGCCGA
>JBKICS010000432.1:0-4376 GCA_046567015.1 Acidobacteriota bacterium
CGGCCGGGTCCGGGACCAGATGCACGGCGAAGCGCAGCCGGCAGTCGGCCGGGTCGAGGGCGGCGAGGCTCGGCAGGCCGGAGAGGTCGCAGGTTACCGTGGCCTGGCCCATGGCCCGCACTTCGTCGAGCAGGGCCAGGGGATCGGTGCGGGTGAGGAAACCGGGCTCGGACGGAGCCAGATGAATGCTCCAGCAGCAGGGTTCGCCGTCGTCGGAGGGGTTTTCCGCCGCGTCTTCGGCCTCGGCGGTCGATTGCGGCGCAACCGGGGGCTCGGGCTGCCCCGTCGGCGTCCCGGCCGAGGACTCGGGCCGGCCCGACAGCGTCCCGACCGCCCCGGGTTCGTCCGGGGTGCGCAGGAGTTCCTTGAGCCGGGCGGCGAGTTGGGGATCCTCCTCGGCGGCCGGGTCCGCGCCTTCGGCCAGCATGGCGGCGAACCGATCCTTGGCGGCAAAGGCGGCGTTGAGCAGGGGCTTGTTTATCCGCCGCCAGCCGCTCCGGACGTGGTCGAACAGCGATTCCAGGTCGTGGGCGAGCCCCACCACCTGGCAGATGCCGAACATGTCGCAGGCCCCCTTGAGGGTGTGCACGGCCCGAAACACCCGGTCCACCTGTTCGGCGTCGTCGGGCCGCATTTCCAGTTCGAGCAGGGCGCCGTCGAGTTCGGCCAGGTTTTCAGCCACTTCTTCCCGGAACAGGGCGCAGGTCTCAGCGTCGAAAGCCATCGGTCCTCCGAGAATCGTCCGGGCAGGCGGCGAGCAGGTCACCGGGCAGGCCCACGGCGGCCAGGGCCTCGGGGGTGACGCCGGCCCGGCTGGCGGTGTCGGCCACGGCCTGGGGCGTGCCGTCGGCCTGGGTCAGGGCCAGCCCCTGGCCGGCAAAGGTCCGGGCGGCGGCCAGGAACACTTGCAGCATGGCCAGGTCGCAGGTTGGGGGGGCGTTCCAGTCGAGGGTTGCCGGCAGGCCTTGGGACAGGGCCGTCAGCAGGGCTTCCCGGGCCGGAGCCGCCTCGGGCGGCTCGCCGTGGCCCAGGCGCAGCACGGCCCGGTCCCGGTCCAGGTGAAGCCGCCAGGGGCCAAAGGCCAGGGACTCGGCCGCAGTCTCGGTTTCGGGAGCCGCCGGAGCCGGCGCGGCCGTCGCTTCGGGCCCGGCCGCCGGTTGCCCGGCCGGGAGGTTGTCAAGGGCCACGGGGTGGATGCGGCTGACGTCCAGGGCGAACAGGTAGCCGACGATGTCGGGTTCGACGATGGAGGCGTAGAGCATGTAAAAAGGGATGCGGTTGACCGGCGGTGCGTCGAGGTCGCCCACGGCCGAAAGCTCCATGCGGCAGTCGATGATCACCCCGCTCGATTCCATGGTGTTGATGACGTCAAGGGGCGTCTTGCCCCGGGCGTGGACGTCGTGGATGAGGTCGTATTCCACGAGATAGAGGTTCTTGCCGCCGCTTATTCCCTGGCGCAGGCTGAGTTCGTCCGTCTCGAAGATGACCTCGCCGCCGGGCAGGCGGATGGGGATGACGGCCGCGGCCTGGGCGCGCTGCTCGGTGGAGAGGTGCTGGGCGGTCAGGTCCGACAGGCTGTCCAGCAGCGGTCCGATGTCCTCGCCGTCGCTGGCCGGGCCGGCCTCGACCAGGGTGAGCAGGCGGTCGAAGCCGGCCAGGAGCTGGTTGATGACCCGGGTGTCGGGCACGACCTCGCGGCTGCGAACCAAGTGCAGCAGGCTTTCGAGCTTGTGGGACAGGTCGCGGATGTTGCCCAGATTGAGAAATCCCGCGCCGCCCTTGATGGAGTGGGCGGCCCGGAAGACCGTGTTGACGAGCTCCTCGTCGATGTCGGCCCCGTGCCGCTCCATGTCCATGAGGGCGCTTTCGATATTGGCAAGGTGCTCGCGGGTGTCCTCGATGAACATGGCGAGGATTTCGTCGTCCATCTGGTCCATGGCGTCTCCGCGTTTCTTAGACGGGTTGGATGGCAAAATGTTTGTCCAGGCGCATGGTGCGCAGCAGCGTGGCCAGGTCGGGGCTCACATGGGCCAGGGTCAGTTTGCCGCCTTTTTTCGCCAGGGTGTTGTGGACGGCGATCAAAAGGCCGATGCCCACGGAATCGATGAGTTCCACCCGGGCCAGGTCGATGGTCAGCTCGCCGGAAAGCTGTTGCACGAGCTCCTTGAGGTTCGCGCGCAGCTGGTCGGCCACGGAGGCCACGATGTCTCCGGTCGGGCTCACGATGGTGTGGCCGTTTTCGATGCGAATGTCGTGCATGGGCAGGCTCCGCTCGGTGGCGCGCCCGGGATCTTCCGGGGCGGTGGCAGGTCCCCGCAGGCCGGCGACGGCCTTGGTCAGGGTCACCTGGTTGCCGGCGGCGTTGAAGCGCACGTCGTCGGCGTACAGGGTGAGGATGGTAAGGCCCCGGCCGCTGGTGGCTTCGGGCGGCGGGGGCTTGGCCAGGCTCGCTCGCCAGTCGAATCCCGGTCCCTGGTCGGCCACGGTGAGGGTGAGGCGGCCGTCGGCGGCGGCCACGGTGAGCGTCACCCGGCGCAGGGGGTCGGACCGGTTGCCGTGGATGACGGCGTTTAAGAGGGCCTCGCGCAGGAGCAGCTTGACCTCGAACAGGCTGCCGCTGACGTTTAAGCCCGAGATGAAGCGCACGGTTTCGTCCACGGCCCGGTCAAGGAGCGCGAGGTTGGCGGAAAAGCGGTAGGTGCGCCCGCCCGGAAAGGATTGCATTTCGAACATGGCCGTCAGACCTCGATGCCCATGAGAACGACGTCGTCCTCGGGCCGTCCGGCTCCGGCGAGGCTGGCGTCGGCAATGGCCTCCACCGCGGCCTCAAGGGGCAGGCCGGCGGCGTCGCGGCAGGCGGCGAGCAGGGCGGCCGTCCCCTGGCCGCGCCCCCGGCCCGCCTGTCCGAAGCGTTCGATCAACCCGTCGGTGTAGAGATAAATGCGGTCCCCGGGCGCGACCTTCCGTTCGATCTGGCCGCATTGGACCGTCTCGAACACCCCCAGCACGTCGCCCTCGGCGGCCAGCAGCTCGGCTTGCCCCTGGCCGGTGACCAGCACGGGCGCGGGATGGCCGGCGCTGACCAGGGTGAGCCGGGAGCGCGCCCGGTTTAAAAAGACCAGGGCGGCGGTCAGGTGCATGCCGTCGCGCAGGAAGGTGGCGAGCACGCGGTTCATGTTCTTGAGCGTCTCCACCGGCGTGTACAGCGGGTTGGCGTTCTGGCGCACCAGGGCCTTGAGCGAGGAGGTGACGAACGAGGCCCCCAGGTCATGGCCCGAGATGTCGGCCACGAAATAGACCGTCACCGTTTCGCTCCAGGGGAAGACGTCGTAGAAATCGCCGCCGGCCTCCAGGGCCGGCACGTAGCGCACGGCGAAGCGGGCCTCGGGGAGGTCGGCCGGGGCGACCAGGATGGACTGCTGGGCGTCGCGGATCTGGGCCAGCTTGGCGGCCTGGGCGGCCAGCAGCGCGGTCAGGCCCCGGCGCAGGCGGATGTGGATCTTGACCCGGGCCAGGACTTCCTCCCGGGCAAAGGGCTTGGTCACGTAGTCCACGGCCCCGAGCTTTAGGCCCTTGACCTTGTTGTCCACGTCGTCGAGGCCCGAGATGAAGATGATGGGGATGTCGGCGGTGGCCGGGTCGGCGGTGAGCCGGGCGCAGGTCTCGAAGCCGGACTCGCCGGGCATGATGATGTCGAGGATGATGAGCTCGGGTTGCTCCCGGGCGGCGATTTCCCGGCCCATGGGGCCGGACGAGGCGCGAAGCGGCGTGAACCCGGCCTCCTTGAGTATCCAGGCCAGGGTTTCGACGTTGATCCTTTCGTCGTCCACGATCAGGACGCGGGGCGGTTGCGCCGCGACGGCTTGAGGCCCGGTTCGGGGATGTTCCATGGCGCCTGCTGGGGTGCGGGCTGCCGCTCGGCGGCGGGCCGGTTTGCGGAAAACGCGTTGCTTCACAACCTGTGAGCCAGTATGACGTTTTCCGATGCGCTTGACAACGCGGCCGGCGTGCTTTTTGTTGGCGGACTCCGGCGTCATCCAGGCGCGGGGGAGATAGGCCCGCGCGGGCCGTACGGTATGATATGAGGCGGACAATGCAAGACGTTTGGATCAAGATCTGGAATTTTCTGCGCCGGCGCCACCAGGGCCTTGGCATCGTGGGCTTGTGGATCATAAGCCTTGTGCCCGGGGTCGTCGTATCCATCCGCAAGGGCGATCCGGGGCTGGCCACCGCCGTGGTCATGTGCATCCAGCTCATGGCCTCGTTTGGCTCCATCACCCTGTTCGGCGTGGTGGCCCAGCTTATCTGCTACAAATACATCGAATCCGTGGAAGTCCACGACCGGATGATGGACGGGTTGTTTTTCGGCTTCCACG
>JBKICS010000433.1:0-6333 GCA_046567015.1 Acidobacteriota bacterium
TGGTGCCGGCTGAGGAAATCGTCGCGCCGACAACGCCGCCGGCCGTGCCCGAGCAGGCCACCAAGCAGGCCCTGGAACCCAAGCTCGCCCGCAACGCCGCCCTGACGCCGCCGCGTTCGGAACCGGTCCCGGCCGCGCCGGAACCGGCAAGCTCCCTGCCGGCCACCGCTCCGGACAAACCGGAGGCTGCGGCCCCGTCGTCCGAGGAGCCTGCCCCCAAGGCCACGACAGGCAAACTCGAACCGGCCGCGCCTTCGCCCCAAGCCAAGACGCCCCCGACCGAGCAGGCGAGCCTGACGGCCAGGGCCAAGGGCAAGGCGGACCTGGCCGCCCCATCCCCCGAAGCCCCGGCAAGCAAGGGCGAAAAGGGCAAGACCGGGGATCGGGCCGTGGCCGTGGTCGGCGACTCCCTGGCCGTGGGCGTCGGCATGACCATGGAGCAACGCCTCAAAAAGACCGAGGGCTACGGCTGCCTGCCCATGGGCAAGGTCTCCACCGGGCTTATCTCCAAGAAATACGACTGGGACAAGGCACTGGCCGATCTGCTGGCCAAACGGCCCATCAGCGCCGTGGTGGTGGTGCTCGGCGGCAACGACGCCAACAATTCCATCGGCGGCAAGGCCACCGGCACGGCGGAGTGGAACGCGGCCTACGCCGCCAAGGTCGAGCGGTTCCTGCGCATCGCCGAGGGCGCGCATGTCAAGGTGATGTGGGTGGGCCTTCCGGCCATGCAGGAGGCGGCCTATTCCAAGCGGGTGGAGGCGGTCAACGCGGCGGCGAAATCCGCTTGCTTAAAGGTCTCCGGCTGCTCCTACCTGGAAGCCTCAGACCTCTTCACCGACGGCTCGGGCAACTATGTCCAGGCCAAGAACATCGGCGGCAAGACCGTGGCGCTTCGGGCCGCCGACGGCGTGCACATGACCATGACCGGCTATGACCTGCTGTGTCGCCGGGTGATCGACAAGCTGGAACTCACCGGAGGCAAGTCCCGGGAGTAACGGAGGTTCGACATGCGACGACGGATGGATCAAGCCGAGATCCTGTGCGCCCTGGCGGCCGATATCCGCCGGCAACCGGACCAACCCATCACTTCGGTGGTTACCGGGGCCTGCCTGACCGCCGTGACCTCACGCCATCTCGGCTTGGCCTCGTTGGTCTCCCACTTCGAGCCGGGTCGGCTGGCTGCCCAGGCAGGGTCCGGCCCAGGCAGCGTCCATGCGGCGGCATCGCTCCTCCTGGATGCGGCCACGACCAACACCGACGCCGCCTCCCTGGCCGTGGCCGCCGGCAATTCCCTGCTCCCGCCGCCGCCCGAGGCCGCCCCGATTTCGGGCCAGGATCTGCTGCTTTCCCTGGGGCGCGGGCGCAGCGTGGCCGTGGTCGGCCATTTCCCCTTCGTGGAAAAGCTGCGGGGGGCCTTCGCCGGATTCTGGGTTCTGGAGAAACGCCCCCGCGCCGGCGACAGGCCGGCGGAGGAAGCCGGCGACATCCTGCCCCGGGCCGACGTCGTGGCCGTCACCGCCACCACGCTGTTAAACGGCTCCCTGGCCGGACTGCTTGCCCTGTGCCGCCCCGACGCCGTGGTCATCCTGCTCGGCCCGACCACACCCTTTGCCCCGAGCCTTTTTGACTGCGGCATCGACGTCCTGGCCGGCTGCGAGGCCACCGACGCCGCAGCCGCCCTGGCCGGCATTCGGGCCGGAGACTGCTTCAAGAAGCTCTCAGGCGTGCGCCCGCGCACCTGGACACGGCCGGGCTTGACCGTCTGAGCCGGCTACGCGCATCAATCGGACGCCGGCGCCGAGCCCCGGCACGAAGCAACCCGCTGCCAAACTCAGTCCGACTGCTCCATGGGGCACGACGGCCGCGATCCGGGACACAACCCTTCTTCCCTGGCCGGTTGGGCGACACAGCCCGCACCGCCCTGGCCACTTACGCGCAAGACCAGATAGCCCACGATCCCGGCCAGGGTCGAGGTGGCCAGAATCGCCACCTTGGCCTTGGCCTCGACGACGTCCTGGCCGCCAAACGCCAGGCCGGAAATGAAGATGGACATGGTAAAGCCGATGCCGGCCAGGATCGAAACGCCGTAATAGTGGGTCAGGCGCAGGCCGGCTGGCAAGGCGGCCAGTCCCAGTCGGAACATGCCGTAGCAGGCCAGGAAGATGCCGAGCTGCTTGCCGACAAAAAGTCCCAGGATAATCCCCAGCGACACCGGTTCGCCCAGCCCCGCCCCGGCCTGGACGGAAAGCGGCACCCCGGCATTGGCCAGGGCAAAAAGGGGCATGATGCCGTAGGACACCCAGGGGTGCAGGGCGTGCTCGATGCGCGGCAGGAGGGCGCTGGCCCGACTGCAGGCGTTTTCCAGATTCTCCAGGGTGCCCTGCATGGTCTTGTTGGCCAAAAGAGCCTGCCCCGGCTCCATGGACGCGGCGAAGCAGTCGAGCAGGCGGCGGGCCTTGTGCAAAAACGCCTCGGCCGGAATGCGGGTGCGGGCGGGAATGGCCATGGCCGCCAGCACCCCGGCCACGGTGGCGTGGACGCCGGATTTGAGAAAGGCCAGCCACAGGATCGTGCCGAGGATGGTGTAGGTGGCGGGATGGCGCGCCCCAGCGGCGTTAAACGCCAGCATGGCCGCGAAGACGCCCCCGCCCACGGCCAGGGAAACCAGGGAAATATCCCCGGAATAAAAGAGCGCGATGACCAGGACCGCGCCGATGTCGTCCACGATGGCCACGGCTGCCAGGAACACCTTGAGCCCAACCGGCGCCCGATCCCCGAGCAGGGAAAGGATGCCCAGGGCAAAGGCGATGTCCGTGGCCATGGGCACGCCCCAGCCGGCCATGGTCGGCTGGCCCCGGTTGACCAAGGCGTAGAGCAGAGCCGGCGCGGCCATGCCGCCCACTGCCGCCGCCACGGGCAGGACGGCCTGGCCCAGGGAATTGAGTTCGCCGACCAGGACTTCCCGCTTGATCTCCAGGCCCACCATGAAAAAGAACACGGCCATGAGGCCGTCGTTGATCCAGTGCAGCAGGGTCTTGGACAGGACTATGTCGCCGAAGCCCACGGAAACCGGGGTCTCCCACAGGGCGAAATAGGCCGGGGCCAGGGGCGAATTGGCCCAGATGAGGGCGACGACGGTGCAGGCGATCAGCACCAGTCCGCCCGAGGCCTGGATGCGGCTGAAACGCCGGAAAGGGGCCAGGGCCTGCTCCAGCAGCGAGCCGGTCCGGCCGTCGGAGGACGTAGGGTATTCCATGCAGCTCCAAACGCTTCCCGGGCTCGCGGCCGGGGAAGGCGTCGTGTTCCGGGCCCCGGTCGGCGCTTCCGGCCGAGGAATATCGCTAATTTCCCTACGACATGGGGCAGGGCAAGGCAATGTCGCCGGCCGCCGACCGCCCGGTAGCGACTCCCGGCCATTGCGCCCGGGCCGGGCTTGGGCTATGAGGCGGGCAGGAACACCCTCGCCCCATGCCGCACCCGCCCATTGCTCCCGACGCCCCCTGGCTGGCCCCGCTGGCCGGTTTTTCCGATCTGCCCTTTCGCCTGCTGTGCCGCGAACTCGGGGCGGCTGTGGCCGTCACCGAGATGGTCAGCGCCAAGGGACTTTTCTACGATTCGCGAAACACCCGTCGCCTGCTCGACACCTGCCCGGCCGATACTCCGCTGGTGGTGCAGCTTTTCGGTTCCGACCCCGACTACCTGCAGCGGGCCGCCGCCACCCTGGCCGAGGCTGGGTACGCCTACTTCGACCTCAACTGCGGCTGCTCGGTGCGAAAGGTGGTCAAGACCGGGGCCGGCGCGGCCCTGCTCGGCGATCCCGACCGGCTGGTGGCCTGCGCCACGGCCATGGTCGAGGCGCTTGGCCCGGGGCGGGTCGGGGTCAAGCTGCGCCTGGGGCCCAAGCCGCCGTCGCGGGTGGATCTGGATCTGGCCGGCCGGCTGGCCGAAGCCGGGGTTGCCTGGTTGACCCTCCACCCCCGCTACGCCAGCCAGGGCTTTGCCGGCCTGGCCGACCACGACGCCCTGGCCGCCTTCGCTTCCGCCGCGCCCGTGCCGGTCGTAGCCAGCGGCGATCTCATGACCGCCGACGACGGGGAACGCGTACTCGCCCGCACCGGCGCGTCGGGGCTCATGTACGCCCGGGGAGCCCTGGCCGATCCGCGCATTTTCAGCCATCATGCCGCCCGCTTCCCGGCCCCCGGCACGCCGGCCGGGAGCCTCCCCCCGGTGTGCGACGTCATCCGCCGCCACGCCGAGCTGTGCCGGCAGTACGCCGACGACCGCCAGGCGCTCTTGCGCATGCGCACGGCCGTGCCCCGCTACCTGCGCGACCTGCCGGGCTGCCGGGCGCTTCGGGCCCGGCTGTGCCGGGTGGACTCCTGGGAAGAACTGGCCCAGATCATCGACGAGGCCGAGGGGCTTGCCGCTGCCCCGGCCCAATCAGCCGGAGAACCGTCATGAAACTCACGCGCGCCAAGACCGCCGGATTCTGCATGGGCGTGGACCTGGCCCTTAAAAAACTCGCCTCCCTGATCGAGACCCCGGCCGAGGCCGGGTCGGACGCGACACCAAGGACCATCCTCACCTTCGGCCCCATCATCCACAACCCGCAAGTGCTGGAGGAATACGCCGCCAAAGGTGTGCGCGTGGTCAATGACCCGACGGACATCCCGCCCGAGGCCACCGTGGTCATCCGCGCCCACGGCATCCCCGAACCGGTGCGTCGGGCCATTGCCGCCCGGGGCGCGGAAATCATCGACGCCACCTGTCCCAAAGTGAAAAAGGCCCAGACCCTGATCCGGGCCCAGGCCCGCCTGGGTAAGGAGCTGCTCCTTTTCGGCGAGGAGGACCACCCCGAGGTCAAGGGGCTTTTGAGCTACGCCACGGCCGGAGCCCGCGTCTTCAACTCCCTGGACGAACTCGAGGCCCTGAGCCTGCCCCATGGCCCGACCTATTTCCTGGCCGCCCAAACCACCCAGGATGAGCAGGAATTCCTGCGCATCCGGGATTTTCTCAAGGACCGCTGCGGCAGCGCCTTGACCGTGCTGGCAACCATCTGCAACGCCACCATGAACCGACAGCAGGAAGCCATGGATCTGGCCGCTGCCGTGGATTTCCTGGTGGTGGTCGGCGGGCGCGAATCCGGCAACACCAGACGGCTGGCCCAGGTGGCCCGCACCGCCGGCACGCCGTGCATCCATGTGGAGACCGCTGATGAGCTTTCCCCTGAAGTCTTGGCGGGCTACCGCACAATCGGCTTGACAGCCGGGGCCTCTACACCGAAGAAAATAATTGACCGAGTGCAGCAGGTGCTGGAATCCTATTAAGATGCCGCCGCGAGTGCCCGGGCCGTCCCGGCCCCGTTGACCACGCGGAATACCGCCGACCTCGCCTCGCCGCCTCCCGGGCCTGGCTGCGGTTCGGCCTGGGGAGACCCCAATGGCCCAGACCAACATTCTCCTTGAAGCCGGCACCAACGAACTCGAAATCGTTGAATTTTACATTGACGAGCCGGCGGCTTCCTCCGTTGCGGCCAGCGCCGCGGAAGGCTCGGGTCATTATCGCGGCTATTACGGGGTCAATGTGGCCAAGGTTCTGGAGATCATCCGTCTGCCCAAGGTCACCGGCATGCCCGAGGTCTCCCACCCGAGCGTCATGGGCGCGTTCAATTTGCGCAACCATATCATCCCCCTGGTGGACCTGAGCATCTGGCTGGACAAGGTGCGCCAGGACACCGAGTCGCCCAAGGTCATCGTCACGGAATTCAACAACGTCACCACCTCCTTTCTCGTCTCCGGCGTCACCCGCATCCACCGCATGAGTTGGGAAGCCGTGGAGCCGCCCAACCGCTACGTGTCCAGGATGAGCGGCGACTGCATCACCGGCGTGGTCAAGCTTGAGGACCGCATCGTCTTTCTGCTCGACCTGGAAAAGATCGTGGCCGACCTCAATCCCAATCTCGGCCTGCGCCTGGACATGAGCATCGAGTGGAACTCGGCCAGCCGCTACCGGGCGCTGGTGGCCGACGATTCTGTGCTGGTGCGCGAGATGCTCAAGGATCTGCTCAACAAGGCCGGCTTCGACGTCACCGCCGTGCAAAACGGCCGCGAGGCCTGGGAACTGCTGGCCCAGATCAAGGAAAAATCCGACGTCCAGCACCAGCCGCTGTCCAATTTCATCCATGTCATGGTGGCGGACATCGAGATGCCGGCCATGGACGGGCACAACCTGACCAAGCGCATCAAGGAGGATCCGGTGCTGCGCGAGCTGCCGGTGATCCTTTTCTCCTCGCTCATTACCGACAAGCTGCGCCACAAGGGCGAGGCGGTC
>JBKICS010000434.1:0-2815 GCA_046567015.1 Acidobacteriota bacterium
CTCCGGCGGCCGGGGGCCTGAGGCCCCCGGACCCCCCGCATAGAAGAAGTTGTTAAGGGGGTGCGGCGGGGATGGAAATCTAGTCGGCTGCAGACCGGATAAGCAGCCGTACATCCTTGACGACAACCACCGTTGCTCTCTGCTGCCAGGAGGCTGAGGTCTGCGGCCCTGCCGCAAACGGGCTCCCGGCGTTGGGCTTGGCTGGCGGTCCCTCTTCAGGCCGGGAGCCGTTGCCGGGCCGCAGTTGCGAAAACCCGGGCAGCCTGTCACACAAGGACATCACGCCGACGGGCAGCTCCTTTGCCTCAGGCGCGGCAGAGGGAGCCGCCATGACCTTTACGCACTGCATCATCACGCGCTTCAACGTGCATATCAATGCCAAGTCCTATGACTTTCGCCTGAGCCCTTCCTGGCTGGCCGAGCGGTTCGAGCTGTTCACCACCTTTTGCCTGCCGTCCGTTCGCGGCCAGGAGTGCCAGGATTTCACCTGGCTGGTGCTCTTTGACGCGCAGACCCCCGCCCCTTTTCGGCGCATCATCAAGACGTTTGAACAATACCCGAATTTCGTGCCGCTTTTTTGCGGCGAATTCTCCACGGTCATGCCGGATGTCCGTCGCGCGATTGTCGCCAGGTTTCCCGAAACCGACTATTATCTGACCACGCGCCTGGACAACGACGACGCCCTGTCGCGGAAATTCGTCGGCGCGCTGCACACGGTCGTGACGTCGGTCCTGAACGCTCAACAAGCGCCTGCGCCCGAACTCTACATCAATTTCCCCAACGGCCTGCAATACCATAATGGCACGGTCTACGATTTTTTTGACGAAACAAATGCCTTTGTGAGCCTGCTTGAGCGCAACAAGCCGCCGCACACGGTCTTCTGGGTCGACCATCCGGCCATCTATGACAAGGCGCCGGTGGCTCAGGTCGAAACCAAGCCCATCTTCCTGCAAAACGTCCACGGCATGAACGTGTACAACTACATTCGCGGCACGGTTCGGCCGGAAAAGGGCATCCTGGACGAATTCAGTCTCAATCTGTAAGCGCCCGCCCGGAAGGTTACCCGTCCGACCGTGCGCCGACTCGTCCCGGGCGGCCGGCGTCAGCTATTTAGTCACGCTTCCGTTTGACCAGACACAGCGACAGATAGTGGGGCTTCTCCGGGGCCTGCTCCAGCCGGCGTTCGACCGCCTCGCCCTCGTGCCCCAGGCGCGTGACAAAGGTCGTGCCCGGGGCCAGTCCCAGATCGCCGAGCATGGCCCGAAGCCGTGGGAAACTGCGGTAGGCCTTCAAGATCACGGCATTGTCCGCCTCGGCCAAGGCCCGGCGCAGCCGGCCGTCCTCGTCCACGCCCGAGGCGATGAGCAGGTTTTCGCCGGATTCGACCAGCACCTGCCCGGTGCGGGCGGCGGCGGCCTGAAACGAGGTGATCCCGGGCACGACCTCCACGGGCAGCTCCGGCAGCAGCGCGCGCAAAAGCGGCAGCACGTAGCCGAAGGTGCTGTAGAGCAGCGGATCGCCGAGGGTCAGGAAGGCCGCGTCGCGGCCGGCGGCCAGCACGTCGGCCATGGCAGCGGCATTGGCGGCCCAGGCCGCGTCGAGGACCGCCTCGTCGCGGGTCATGGGAAAGGACAGGCGGGTGACCACCGCATCGGCCGGCAGATGCGGGGCCACGATGGCCTCGGCGATGGAGTAGTCGTTTCTGCTGGAGGAGGCGGCAAAGACCGCGTCCACCTGCCCGAGAATCCGGGCGGCTTTCATGGTCAGCAGTTCCGGGTCGCCGGGGCCGACGCCGATGCCGTAGAGGGTGCCGGTTTTCTTCATGACGGACTCCCGGAGAGCAGGCGCGCCAGTTCTTCCACGGCGGCCACGCTGCCCGGTCCGGGGCGGGAAAAGCGCGCCTCGTCCACCACAAAGGCCCGGCCGTCGCGCACGCAGGGCAGGGCGGCGTATTCGGGCCGCTCGGCCATTGGTCTGGCCTCGGGATTCATGGGGCCGCGCTGGGTCAGGCACACGGCCGGAGCCAGTCGCAACAGTTCCTCGTCGGAGAGGCGCACGAGTTTTTTGGGCGTGGTCACGGTGTTATTCCCGCCGGCGGCGGTGATGACGGCATCGACCATGGAACCGGCCCCGGCGGCGAGCAGACTGCCGGAGCGGGCCTCGAAAAAGACCGATGGCCGCGTCCCGGCCGGGATGCGGGCGGCGACCGCGTCCAGGCGCAGCTTCAGGCTCGCGGCCAGAGCCGCGGCCGCGTCCTCGCTTGCGGTCAGCACCCCGACGCGCTGGATGGCGGCAAAGAGACCGGCGAAATCCGAGATGGAGAAAACCGCTGTGGGCAAGCCCAGGGCGGCCAGCTGTTCGGCCGCTTCCCGGGCCTCGCCCCGGCCGTCCATTTGCAGGATCAGGTCCGGTTTGACGGCCAGCACGCGCTCCAGATTGGGCCGCATGTGGGTGCCGATGACCGGCAGGTCGGCCCGGTCGGCCGGGGCGGGGTCGGCCTCGGTGCGGGCCGTGATGCGCTCGGACAGGCCCATGCCGGTCAAAATGTCGATGAACGCGCCGTACAGGGGCACGATGCGCCGGGCCGGTGCGGTAAGGCACACCTCGCGGCCCAGGTCGTCGGTGACGGCCACGCCCTGGGCCCAGGCCGATTCAGGGGTTCCCGGGCAAAGATCCAGACACAGCCCCAGGAGCGCGGCCAGGAGCAGGAGCGGGAACCGCCAGGGCCTGGGGCGCGCCGGTTGTCGGGTGGGCGATGACGACGATATCGGTTTCATAAATCCTCGAAAGGGTTGGTTGCGTGAAGACATCGGCC
>JBKICS010000435.1:0-3780 GCA_046567015.1 Acidobacteriota bacterium
CGGGAAACAGGAACGGTTCGCCGAAGCCGTACATATTGATCTTGAACAGGTGCTCGCCGCAGGAGTCGATCAGGCCTCGAAACTGCTCGAAGGTCATGCGGCCGTAGGGGCGCTCGCCCGGCAGCGGGGCGCGGCGGTCGTCGTAGCAGTAGGCGCAGCGCAGGTTGCAGATGTTGGTGGTCTCGATCTTGAGGATATAGGGCATGGAATCGAGGACCGTGCGCTTTTGCAGGCGGTTGCGTTCGGCTTTTACGAAGTTCCAGAGGCGCTTGACGGTGGCGTGGCGCACGAAGGCCTGGGCGTGGCGCTTTAAGATCTTGAGCCGCTCGGCCGCGCCGGCCCCCTTGGTGGCCAGGCCGGCGTCGAGGAAGCCCGATTTTTTGGAGGCCGCAGCCGGGGTAGCCCGTTTCACGCCGAGCAGGTGGTCGGCCATCTTGAGCCCCTGGGCCGTGGCCGCCGGGGTCAGGCAGAAATAGAAGCCGCCTTGGCGCCCGACGGCGTGCAGGTTGGCGACGGCGCGCACCGGGGCGACCACAGCTTCCAGCCGGGCTTCGTAGTCCAGCGGATAGACCGGCATGGCCGCCGGCAGGGTGACCACCTTGGAGGCGCGAAGGGCCTCGGCCGGAAAGAGCCCGAGCCGGGCGACGTCGGCCACGGCCCGGGCCAGGGTCGTCTCCTCGGGCTCGGCCGCGTCCTCCAGATTGATCTCCAGGCACAGCCCTTCCCGGTCGGCCGGGCCGCGTTCGCGGTAGATGGACTCGGGATAATAGATCCGGTTGGCCTGCATGGCCGGGTCCGGGTGGTAGGTGTAGACAAAGGGGCGCGGGGCGCGTTCGGTCCGGTCGTAGGTCAGCATGACCATGCGCATGGCCACGGTGGGCAGTTTGGGCGCGTTTTCGCCCAGGGTCTCGGCCAAGGCGTTTAATGGCGCGGTCCAGACCACATGGGCCGGTTCGATAACCCGGCCGTCGGCCTTGATCGCGGTGACGCGCCGGCCCTGCCGGGTGAGCGCGATATCGCGCACGTTGGTCACGATTTCGCCGCCGGCCGCCTCGATGCGTTTTTTGAGCAGCGCCGGCACGTCGCCAAGGCCCCCGGCCGGGTACCAGTAGCGCTGGCGCAGCTTGGCGATGGCCGAGACCACCGCCGCCGCCTTGCCCCGGCGCAAAAACGGCTCCTTGCGGTTGTCCGCGGTGCGGTCCACCCGGGCCAGCCAGTGGTGGTGCAGGGCCGCCGGGGACATGAGGGCCTTTTTGGTGAACAGTTGCCGGAAGAGCAGGTCGTACAGGGCCGGGCCGCACTTCTCGGACAACTCCAGCTCGGCCGAGATGGGTTCCGGCGGCGGCGCGCCCCGGCGCTTGAGGCCGGCGCGCAGGGCTTCCAGCTTATAGCGCCAGGGGTAGCGGAAGAAATCCAGATGATTGGGAAACTGCCACTGCCGTCCGCCGGCGTCCACGGCAAAGGCGAAGGGATGGCGGATGACCGGCGAGCCGGTCAGGAGTTGCCGCAAAAAGGCCTCGCCCTCTCCGGGCGCGTCGAGAAAAAGGACATGGGGCCCCAGGTCGAAGACCACGCCGTCGAGGACCACGGAGCGCAACAGCCCGCCGACTTCGGGTTCGCGTTCCAGCACCAGGCAGGGCCGGCCGGCTTCGGCCAGGCGCACGGCGCAGGTCAGGCCGGCGACGCCGCCGCCGACGATGACTATGGGGTGGTTGTTCATATATTTTCCTTGTCGGTACGGGAGGTTGTCAACACGCGCCGAACGTATTGGCGAGGCTCGGTTCCGGGGCAGCTTCCGTACTTGCCGGGTTTCCGGCCCCTCGTCAATCGCGGCCCCCTCGCCGTAGGCCAGGGTCCGCAAGCCCCACGCGTTTAGCCAACAGAACGAAAGGCCAGTAAAATCCGGCGACGGCCAGGGTCTCGAAGGTCGCGGCGACGTCTGGTGTTGTTCATTGCAACACGGCGACAAGTTCTCACGGCAACGGATTGCAACCCTTGTCAGGGCCTTGAAAAAAAGGCACTCTTGGGCATGTTGCGACGTGGTCGCCCGACCTGTTTCAGGCACGATGTTGCGGATGCCGGACGGCCGGCGGCGAGCCGCACTGTTGCATGCCCGCAACAAACAACAGCGCTTCTGTCGCGATGCATCGGTAGCCAGCATGAAGGACGACAACACACACGAGGACCGCAGCGTAAGCTTATCGGAGTTGGCGGACTTCCCCTCGATCCGGCAGATGTTGCTGGCCTGCCGCGATGCCACGGGCATGAACGGGGGCCTCATCGACGCCGTCGATGGTTCCATCATCCTGGGCGACGACTGGCCCGAGGTCTGCCGCCTGTTTCACCGCAAGCATCAGGCCAGTCTGGTGCACTGCGCCCATAGCGGCTGGCGACCCGACCCGGAGGATGCCGAAGAGGGGCAGGTCTATGCCTGCGGCAACGGCCTGCCGGCCATCCGCATTCCCATCGTCGTGGGGCAGCAGCATCTGGCCACCCTGGTGCTGGGGCCTTTTTTCCTGCAGGAACAGCCCGCCGACCACGCCTCTTTCCAGGCCCGGGCCGAGCAATGCGGCTATGACGCGACGGCCTACCACGAGGCGTTGCAACGGCTGCCCGTTCTGGACACGTCCCACGTCGACCACATGCTGGGCTACGGCCGGGCCCTGGCCTCCTTCATCGCCGCCGCCGCGACCCAGCAGCAGCGTTTGATTGCCGAACTGTCCGCCCGCAAAAAGGCCGAAGCCGCCCTGCGGGAGAAGGCCGCCTTTATCGAGCATCTCCTCGCCGCCATCCCAAGCCCCGTGTTCTTCAAGGACCGCCAGGGCATCTACCGGGAATGCAACGACGCCTTCGCCGCCATGCTGCGGCTTCCCAAGGAGGCCATCCTCGGCAAATCGGCCGGCGACCTGAACCCCGCCGCCAACGCCCGCAAATACCACGAGATGGACGAACGCCTGTACCGCGAGGGCGGCGTGCAGCGCTACGAATGGAGCGTTGCCGACGCTTCCGGCCTGGCGCGGGAGTATCTGTTCACGAAATCGGTGTTTTCCAGCGAGGCCCAGCCCCTGGGCCTGATCGGGATCATGACGGACATCACCGATCGCAAGCAGGCCGAAAAATCCCTGGCCGCGCTGTGCCTGGAGTTGGAGCGGCGGGTCCGGGACCGGACCCGGGAACTGGAGCGGGTCAACGAACGGCTGGTTGAGCTCGACCGGATGAAGTCGTCGTTTTTAAATACCGTCTCCCATGAAGTGCGCACGCCCATGACCTCCATTTTGGGCTTCGTCAAACTGGTGGGCAAGGACTTCTCCAGACATGTCGTCCCGGCCCTCGACAACGCCTCGTCCGTGCAAAAAAAGCTCGCCCGCATCCAGGAGAATCTGCTGATCATCGAGCTCGAGGGCGAACGCCTCACCCGGTTGCTCAACGATGTGCTCGATGCGGCCAAGATCGAATCCGGCAGCATGCGCTGGGATGATCAGGCGTTTTTAATAAAGGATTTCCTGCAATTGGCCGTCAGCACCATCCAGGGGCAGCTCCCGCCGGGACTTGAGGTCGTCATGCGCGACGACGGCACCTCCCCCTGGATCAAGGCCGACCCGGACCGCATCATGCAGGTCATGATGAATCTCTTGCACAACGCGGTGAAGTTCACCCGGGAAGGACGCATCGCCGTCCACCTCGCCAGCCGGTCCGACGGACAGCTGGACATCACGGTCAGCGACACGGGCATCGGCATCCCGGAAAGCGAACTGGCGCACGTCTTCGATCGGTTCCATC
>JBKICS010000436.1:0-5758 GCA_046567015.1 Acidobacteriota bacterium
TTGAACCCCACCCGCGTGATCCAGCCGGCGGCCATGAAATTGACCCGCTCCGCGACCATGGTCCCGGCCAGGGCCACGGGCATGGGGGGGAGCTGGTTCGGATCGAGACGGACTTTTTCCATGGCCTAGGCTCCCTTGAGCTCCTTGCCGATGGAGAAGGCCAGCCCCAGGTCCGCGCCCAGGCCGTAGTAATGCCGGTCTTCCGGGGCGAAGATGACGGGCTTGATCGCCAGGGGATCGGGCTTGCCGTCGCGCATGGCCGCCTCGTCCACTTTGACGTCCATGATTTCCCCAACGAACATGGTGTGCATGCCGAGATCGAGCACCTGGATCACCTTGCATTCGATGATAAGCGGGCACTCGGCCACGTACGGCGCGTCCACCAGCTCGCTTTTGACCGGCGTGAAGTTGCAGGCCGCGAACTTGTCGACGGACCGGCCCGAGGCGATGCCGCAATAGTCAGCCGCCACGACTTGCCCCTCGGACGGAACGCTCACGGTATAGGCCCGGCGTTCCATGATGGCGGCGTAGGAGTGTCGGGGCTTTTGCAGGGAAACCGTCAGGCACGGCGGCTTGGAACAGCAGATGCCGCCCCAGGCGGCGGTCATGATGTTGGGCTTGCCGTCGGCGTCGTAGGTGCCGACCAGCCAGGTCGGGGTGGGCAGGGCCACGGTCTTGGGACCGAGAGACACTTTCATGCTTGCTCCTTTGTTCGGACGGACGGCTACCAGCCGTTTTTATGAATGCGCTCGGGGTTGAATCGGTCGATGCGCCGAAACTCCTGGGCCGGGTAGCCCAGCGGCACCAGGGAATGGGGGGCGAACCCCTCGGGCAGGCCCAGAAGCGCGGCCATGGGCTCCATACGCTCCGCGCGCGGATACAGCCCGCACCAGACCGTGCCGATGCCCAGCCCCCGGGCGGCCAGCAGCAGATTTTCCACGGCGGCCGAACAGTCCACCATCCAGTTGCCGGGGGATTTTTCCAGGGCCAGCTCGGCCACGGTGACAATGGCAGCCTGGGCCGTGCCGCACATGGCCGCGTGGGGATGGATGCCCGGGATGGCGTCCAGGATGGCCCGGTCGGTAATGATCACGAAATGCCAGGGCTGGGCGTTGACGGCGCTCGGCGCGGCCATGGCGGCGCGCAGCATGGTTTCCAGATCGGCTTCGCCAACCGGCTGGTCGGTGAACGCCCGGATGCTGCGCCGGGTGTGCAGGGCCTCGAACAGTTCCATGGGGCCTCCTTTGTCGGTTTCCGCTTTACGCTTTGGGGAAATTCTGCCAGTATACCCAAAAAAGCAAGTAGGCACATTTCAGTCTGGTAGTACCCTTTTGGAAACCTACCTGCAGGAGCAACCACATGGGCGAACCGGGAACGCCGTGCAGCCGCAAGCGCTGCCTGGGCAAGGAATACTCGTGCAGCATGGAGCTGTCGCTGGCGGTCATCGGCGGCAAGTGGAAGCCGCTTATCTTATGGCACCTTCGCGACGCGGCGACCATGCGTTTTTCAGCCCTGCGCCGGGCCATGCCGGCCATCACCCAGAAGATGCTGACCCAGCAGCTGCGGGAGCTGGAATCCGACGGCCTGCTCACCCGCACGGTGTTCGCCGAGGTGCCGCCTCGGGTGGAATACGCGCTCACCGACCTGGGCCGGGGCATCATCCCGATCCTGGAATCGCTGTGCCGGTTCGGCCGGGAGTTCGAGGCCCGGTTCGGGGTCGAGGACGCGGGCGCGCCGGCAGAGACGGCGGCGGTCCGCTGACGGCGGGAGAGGATGCGAGAGGAAGAGTGCCTCCGGCGGCCGGGGGGATGATCCCCCCGGACCCCTGCAATTGAAGAAGTTTTTAAGGGGTTCATGGCGGGAGGCGGCAATCCGGTCGATTACGAAGCCGGACAGTCGAAGTGCAGGCTTGCAGGATATCATCGCTGCTCCGGCGGTCCGGGGAGCAGGCGCCAAGCATGCTCCGGCCCGATCCCTGGCCGATTGCATCAGTTGCAGCCCCAAGGGCCGGGCCGGCTCGATCGATTCCGCCCCCGGGCCTGGATATTTTGGCGACAGGTGTCTCTTTTTCGCCCACATTGCAGAGCGCATCTGTATAGTTAAGAATGCCACTGGGACCAGCGGGCTTGACAAAAATTGCAACTTGTTTATTTACAATAACAAAAGAAGACCTTCTCCACTGGCACGCCCTGTGCTTGAATGATTCAATCGTTTTGAAGAGGAGATATCCCATGTACCAGAAGACATTGCTCCCGGCCGCTCTGGCATTCGCTCTGCTCCTGTCCGTCCCGGCCCTGGGCCAGGCCGCCAAGGAGGCGGCGGCGCCTGCGGCCAACGCCCCGGCCGTGACCAGCGCCCCGGTTGCGCCCAAGGTGGACCAGGACAAGGCCTACCTCCTGCGGCAGGAGTTCGTGGCCAAGACGGCTGAGCTGCACGGCAAGATCACGGCCCGCGAGGCCGAACTGGAAACCCTGCTCGCCACTAAGCCCGGCGACGAAGCGGCCATCAAGAAGCTGGCCGCCGAGATCTCCGGCCTGCGCGGCCAGCTCTTCGAGCAAAAGACCCTGTACCGCCTGCGCTTTGCCAAGGAAACCGGCACGCCCATCCGCGAGACCCATCACATGATGGGCGGCATGATGGGTGGCATGCAGGGCGGCATGATGGGCAGCGGCATGGACTGCAAGATGATGGGCAAGGGCATGGGCATGGGCATGGGCAAGGGCATGGGCATGATGCAGGGCATGGACCATGGGGCCATGTCCGGCATGGACCATGGGGCCATGTCCGGCATGGACCAAGCCAATATGCCCGGCATGGATCATCCCAATATGCCCGGCATGGACCCCAATATGCCCGGCATGAGCCACCCCGGCATGCCCGACATGACGGCTCCGGCGGCCAAGGGAGCCCCGGCGGGCAAGCCGTAATCCGACGTCTTCCTGCCCCTGCGACAAAGGGCCGTCGTCCCCAGCGGACGGCGGCCCTTTCCTTTCGCGCTCCCTGGCCGCGATTCCCGGCTGCTCCATGTTCTGCCGCGAGCCGCGAATTGCCCTTGCCTGCGCTCGAGTAATTGCGGTAACGGGAGATACGAGAGAAAAAAGGGGGGCTCCATGCGATTGACGGCCAGATCCATTGTCCTGGGCCTTTCGCTTGCCGTTTTCGCCTCGCTGGCGGTCGAAACCCTCGGCTTCGCGCAATGCCCGCCGGGAACCAGATGGTCGAACCGGGTCGGGGGCTGTGTGCCGACAGGCCCACAGCCCTACGGAGGCTACGCTCCGGTCTACCCTTGGGGGCTTCCACCGCCTCCGCCTGGGCGAAGGGGATGCAACGTTTCCTACCAGAACTGCCTGTACGTCTGCGCCGGCGTGCCCGAGTGCATCAATAACTGCAACGTCGGCTATTCCGTGTGCGTCGGGGGCAGCTAGCGCGGCGCGAACCGGCACACAACGGCCGGACGTTGCTGGAAAGGCCCTTGTATTTAAGCTTGTTGGTTTGCTCCCAGGCTGATTCGGCCTTCCAGGCCGCGCCTCGGGAAGACCGTCTACGCCCCGTAGCGGCAATCGGCCGGCCCCACGGCTCCGGGACCGGCCGACCTGCCCGCATCGTTTCGTCCCGGCCGACGCCCCTCAATCGGCCTGGCCCGTGCCGGGCTCGGCGTACTTCCTGGCCAGAATGATCAAGGTGTTCTGATCCATCTGCACCTTGAATTCGGGAAGATCCCAGATCGTCGCGGCGACCGTGGTCCGGGTCGGCTGGCCAAAAAGGGCCACGACCCTGGCTTCGATCTTCGCCTTGGAGGTCAGGCTGTAGCGCATGGCCACGAAGGCGAACTTCCCGCTCGTCTTCCCGCAGCCGTAATAAATCGCGCGCAGCGTGAACTCCTCGAACTTCGTCTTCCCGTCCTTGTCGTAGCGCAGGGTGTATTTAGATTTCGCCGCGTCCTTTTCATCCATGGACAGGGTCAGATACTGGGCCTTGTTGTCCCACAGCGGAAAGGCGCGGTAGCGCATCCAACCCTCGCCCCGGAAGGCTGCATCGCACTCCGCCCCCCAGGGAATGTCGTTAAATCCCTTGTTGATATCCATGGCCAGGGCTGTCCCGGCCAGCAGCAGCCACGCAACGAACGTCAGGGCAAGGTTTCGCATGCCGACTCCTTTTCTGGGTAGAGCGCCACTCGACGGTACATAGCCGCCCAACCATTCTCCGGCAAGGGACGGGGCCGTCGGATACGCCCGGCCGGTGCGCCCCGACGGGGAACAGGCGTTTTCGCGGCTTGCCAGGACCGCGCCCCGGCGCTACAAAGCGGCCGTTGTCCTCAGGGCGGGGTGAAAGTCCCCACCGGCGGTATCCCGGGAAACCGGGGAGCCCGCGAGCGCCTGCCTCCGGTGACGGCGGCAGGGTCAGCAGACCTGGTGCGAAGCCAGGGCCGACGGTTACAGTCCGGATGGAAGAGGAGGAGACGGCATTCCCCGCCGCCGGGTTTTCCGGCGCGAGGCCGGCGAGACGCCTGCGTCCTGCCCGGTCGTCTTTATTTTCCGCCCTGATTCTGGCCCGAAAAACCTCTTTTTTTGGAGAGCGCCATGAATCAGCCATTTTCCAATGTCGACGCCGCCATCGCCCGTACCCGGGCAGCCATCGAGTCCCTGCGCCAGGGCCAGGGCATCCTGGTGGTGGACGATCTCGATCGCGAAAACGAGGGCGACCTCATTTTCGCCGCCGACACCCTCACCGTGCCCCAGATGGCCTTGCTCATCCGCGAATGCAGCGGCATCGTCTGTCTGTGCCTGACCGAGGACAAGGCGCGCGCCCTGGAGTTGCCGCCCATGGTCGCGGTCAACACGTGCAAGAACGGCACGGCCTTTACCGTCACCATCGAGGCGGCCGAGGGCGTCACCACCGGCGTGTCCGCCGCCGACCGGGTGACCACGGTCAAGACCGCCGCCGCGCCGCAGGCCAAGCCTTGTCACTTGGCCCGGCCGGGGCACGTATTCCCGCTGGTGGCCAAGGCCGGGGGCGTGCTTGCCCGGCGCGGTCACACCGAGGCCACGGTGGACATGGCCCGTCTGGCCGGCCATGCGCCGTGCGGCGTTTTGTGCGAGCTGACCAACCCCGACGGCACCATGGCCAAGGGGGAACAGATCACGGCCTTTGCCGCGACCCACGGCCTGCCGCTGGTCAGCGTGGCCGACATCGTGGCCTTCCGCCAGGCCACCGGCGACTTCTAGCCCGCCGCCGGCCCGGGGCAGGCGGCGTCTTCCCCGGGCCGGCGACTGGCGGACCTATCGAAAAACGAATAGCGTGGTCGCCATGTTCGCGCCCCAACCCGACGCCGACAAGGCCGCCAAACGGCAACGCCGCCGTTTTCTGGCCAGACGCCGCAGCCTGCGGGCGCTCCGGGCCACGCTGACCTTTATCGTCCTGGTCACGCCCTTTCTCTATTTCGGTTTCCTGCTGTGCTGCCACATGCCGGCAGGCTTCCGGCGCGGTCTCCCCAACTTGATCCTGTTCTACGAATGGTGGATGTTTCTCTGTAACATCTTCGTGTTGCTGCGAAACGTCTGGTTCTCGCCCCTACTCGCCGCCATCCCCCTGGCCGTCAATTTGCTATTTATCTACCCCTATCCTCCAGGCGACTTTCGAAAGATAAATCGTGAACTCTATTTCGAATTGTTCTGCAATGACCGCATGGCAGTCATTCGCCAAATAAAGGACGGTACCCTGCCCGGATTTGATCCGCACAAGGAGCGCTGCGCCTTAC
>JBKICS010000437.1:0-4724 GCA_046567015.1 Acidobacteriota bacterium
CCTTGCGCTCACCGGCCATGTTAAGCGTGGCCATCATGCCCTGACCGGCCGAGACGTACCAGGTTTCCTTGTCCGGCAAGGCCATGCCGGCGCCCTTCCACAGGGACTGTTCCATCTTGTGGGTGCCGGAATCGTCGCCGCGGCTGATAAAAGGAGCCTTGGCGGCGGCGATGGCGGCCAGGGCCTCATTGGCCTTCTTGCCCTTGATCTTGGCCGGATCGGCGGCCGGTCCGACGATGACGAAGTCGTTGTACATGACTTCGGTGCGCTTGGTGCCGTTGCCCTCTTCCACGAACTTCTTTTCCGCGCCCGGGGCGTGGACCAGCAGCACGTCCACGTCGCAGTTCTTGCCGTGCTCCAGAGCCTTGCCGGTGCCCACGGCCACCCACTTAAGCTCGATGCCGGTGTCCTTTTTAAAGGCCTCGGCCAAAACGGGCAGCAACCCGGTGTCGTCGGTGCTGGTGGTGGTGGCCATCATGAGCACTTCGCCGGCGGCGAGCCCCTGTCCGGCCACCATCAGGGTCAGGGCAAGGGCCAGCAGCAACCGGCCCAGGGATTTCATTCGCATCATTTCCTCCTCTGTTAGATTTGACTTAACATAGCGACAAGTATGACATATTTATAAAACGTCAGCAAGCAGCCCCTGAAAAAGGATTTTTTGCGGGTGCTCACCAAAAAAAATTGCCCGCCGGCCTAATGGCTTTTTTAAAGTGGTCGATAAGACTGGTGATTAAGTAATTTTTTGCCCACTGCCTGCAACAGCACTTTGGCTTTCCGCTAACCTCCCGACATTATTCTCTTCGACTTCAAAGCAGACACCCTTTCGACCGGCAAACCGCCGGTCGTGGCTCTGTTACGCGCTCGAAATTTGAACAATTTTTCCAAAAAAATTGGCTAAAGGCTTTGCGACAGGGGCCGATAAGTGGGTCAAAGCAGCTGCCAATGGAGGCAAAGCCGCTTGAAAGATTTCCTGGCAAAGGAGGCTCTCAGATCAACAACGTTCGAGGGTAGGCCGGCGAAAGCCACGGATGTATAATCACTGCCCCATGTCGCCGGCGAGACTCTCGCCTTCATGGGAAACCCGCTGGATGCACAAACTTTTCACGGAGGAAAAGCCATGTCGCTCGTAATCAATCACAATATGATGGCCATGAACGCGGCGCGCAACCTGTCCAAGTCGTACGGTGCGCTTTCCACGTCCACCCAAAGGCTCTCTTCCGGTCTTCGCATCAATACCGCCTCTGACGACGCCGCCGGCCTCGCCATTCGCGAACTGATGCGGGCCGATATCGCCTCCATCAACCAGGGCGTGCGCAACGCCAACGACGCCATCTCCATGATCCAGACGGCTGACGGCGCGCTCCAGGTCGTCGATGAAAAGCTCATTCGCATGAAGGAACTGGCCGAACAGGCTTCCACCGGCACCTACACCTCGGATCAGCGCCTGATCATCGACTCGGAATACCAGGCCATGGCTTCGGAAATCACCCGAATCGCCAATGCCACGGATTTCAACGGCATCTACCTGCTCAACGGCAACCTGTCCGGAGCCACCCACAGCGGCACCGGCCTCAACTCCAGCGGCAAGCTCAAGGTGCACTTCGGTTCCGGCAACAGCTCGGCCGAGGACTACTACTACGTCCAGATCGGCACCTCCACGGCCTCGGCCCTGGGCGTCGGCATCGGCGCCGGGAACGGCGCGAAGGGCAAGAGCATCTCGACCCAGGCCCTGGCCCAGAAGGCCCTGGATGCCCTCAAGACCGCCATCGTCTCCAAGGACAAGATCCGGGCCAACCTCGGCGCGCTGCAGAACCGGCTGGAGAACACCATCTCCAACCTGCAGATCCAGAGCGAGAACCTGCAGGCGGCCGAGTCGCAGATCTCCGATGTCGACGTGGCCACGGAAATGACCCAGTTCGTGCGCAACCAGATCCTGACCCAGTCGGCCGTGGCCATGCTCTCCCAGGCCAATTCCATGCCCAAGATGGCCATGCAGCTCATCGGCGGCTAAGAGATTCACTGAGCATCCGTCGCGCCAACGACGACATGGCCCGCCCCGGATATCCGGGGCGGGCTTTTTTTGGGAAAAAAAACGACAGAGGCCCCCGGCCCCCCCCAACTGGAAGAAGGGGTTAAAGGGGGCTTGGCGGGATTCGGCAATCGGGTCGGTTAGGGTCCGGGCAAAGCGGCGAAGAGGCTTGACAGGAAGTACGGTTGCTCCGGCGCCCGCTGGGCGAGCGCTCCGCTTGCGCGGAGCAGGATTGAAGCGCAGTCCCAGGGTTGGGAATGCGCGCGCAGCCTCGCCGCTTCCGGCGCAAAAAAACGAAGTCGGATCAAACGCAGCCGCAGGTCTGGAGGAAAAAGCGCAAGGCGGGAAAAAGATAGCGCTTGCCGTGATGCACCACGTAAAAGCTGCGGCGCATGTCCAGGCCCGGCACATCCAAGGCGACCACGCTGCCGCGTTCCAGATAGGACCGGGCGGCCAGGGTGGACACGGCGGCAACGCCCAGTCCCGCCTCCACGCACTCCAGCACGGCCAGGGAGGAATGGACCACCAGCACCGGCGCGATGGCGCGCAGGTCGATGCCGGCCCGGGCCATGGCCGATTCCAGGGTCTGGCGGGTGCCCGAACCCTGTTCCCGCATGATCCAGGGCAGGCCGACCAGCCGGTCCTGCCAGCCGGCGTCCTCAAGCCGCGTCCCGGCCAGCCGGCTCGGAGCGGTCAGGACCAGGGCGTCGTCGAGATAGGGAAGGCTGACGAGTTCGGGATACGGCGCGGGAGCGCCGACGATACCCACATGGGCCGTCCCGTCCGCCACCTGCTGGGCGATTTCACTGGAATCCCCGACGGTCAGATCTATGCGGACCTCGGGGTAGGCGGCGGCGTAGCGGGCCACCAGCTTGGGGATGATATAGTGGGCCGGAATGGTGCTGCCGCCCACGACCAGTTCGCCGGCCACGCGCTTGGACAGGGCCAGGATGTCGGCCTTGGCGTGGTCGAGCTGGGTGAAGATGGTGGTGCAGTAGCGGTAGAGCACCTCGCCGGCCTGGGTCGGCAGGACCGTGCGGCCGAGCCGGTCGAACAGTTGGGTGTCGAGCTCGTCTTCCAGGGCGGAGATGTGGGCGCTGATCGTTGGCTGGGACAGCAAAAGGTCGTCGCCAGCCCGGGAAAAGCTGCGCAACTCGTAGACCTTGGCAAAAGCATGGAGACGGCGGACATCCATTGTGGCGATACACCTGATTGAGGAAAACTATTGCACGCCCCAAAAAAAAGCAGGGCCGAAACGGCCCTGCTTGTCAGCGCGATGGATTAGGCGTCGGCGGCGGCTTCCTGGGGAGCGGCTTCCTTGACGGGAGCCGGGGCAGCTTCGCCGGCCAGTTTGGTCAATTCGATGATGGCCATGGGGGCGCAGTCGCCGGCCCGGGGCAATCCCATCTTGACCACGCGGGTGAAACCGCCGGGCTGTCCCTGAAACCGGGGGCCGATTTCATTGAACAGGCGGGCCACCAGCTGGTGGTTTTCGAGCACCTTGTAGGCCATCCGACGGCTGTGGACGCTGTCGGTCTGGGCCAGGGAAACGAGGTTTTCAACAACGCCGCGCAGTTCCTTGGCCTTGTGCTCGGTGGTGCGGATCCGCTCATGGATCAGCAGCGAACGGGCCATATTGCGCATCAGGGCCTTGCGGTGGGCGGCGGTCCTGCCAAGTTTGCGTCCGGATTTTTTATGTCTCATCGGCCTGCTTCCTCTTCAGCCATTCCTGGTATTTTTGCTCGAAGTTTTCGATGCGCATCCCGAACTCAAGACCCATGTCTTCCAGAACGCGACGGATCTCCTCAAGGGATTTCTTGCCGAAGTTCTTGGTTTTGAGCATCTCATGTTCGGTCTTCTGCATAAGCTCGCCAACGGTCTGGATGTTGGCGGATTTGAGGCAGTTGGTGGCGCGTACGGAAAGCTCGAGTTCATCAATGTTCTTAAAGAGGCTGGGATTGAGTTCGATGTCGTCGCGACGCCGATTCTTTTCCGCCTCGGATTCCTTTTCGTCAAAATTGATGAAGACCGTGAGCTGATCCTTGAGGATCTTGGCGCTGTAGGAAATGGCGTCCTCAGGGGCGATGGAACCGTCCGTGGTGACTTCCATAACGAGCTTGTCGTAGTTGGTCATCTGACCGACACGCGCCTGTTCGATGGTGTAGGCCACCTTCTTGACAGGCGAGAAGCTGGCATCAAGGAGAATCAGGCCGATCTCGGATTCGAGCCCCTCGTGCATATCGGCCGTGACGTAGCCCTTGCCCATGCGCACTTCGAGGTCGATGCGAAAATCGCGGTCTTCGGAAAGGGTGGCGATCAAAACGTCTTCGCTGAGGACAGAGACGTTGTGGTTGCCCTGGATGGCGCTGGCCCGAACTTCGCCCTTTTCCTTGGCGAGCAGAGTGAGCCGCTGGGGCTCGTCGGTGGCCATGGCCAACCGGACCTGCTTGAGGTTGAGGATGATCTCAGTGACATCCTCAATGACTCCCGGAATGGTGGAGAATTCGTGCTGCACGCCCTCGATGCGGGCGGCCACGATGGCAGCGCCCTGCAGGGACGACAGGAGGACACGCCGCAAGGCATTGCCGAGCGTCGTGCCGAACCCGCGTTCCAGCGGCTCGCACACGAACCGTCCGAACATGTTGGTGGAGACCGGATCCCGTTCGAGAACTTCGGGCTTCACCAGTTCGGTCCA
>JBKICS010000438.1:0-3252 GCA_046567015.1 Acidobacteriota bacterium
TGCTGCTCGGATTCTGGTCCGTCCCAGCCCCGGCAGAGGACAGCGCCGCCGTCTATGACGCGGCCGTGGCCAAGGCCCAGGCCAACGCCGCCGACCCCGGCCCCTGGACGGTGACCAATCTCAAGGTGATCACCGGCCCCGGGTCCGGCGACGACAACACCTATGTGGACGACAAGGTGGTGGCCGGCACGTTCACCAAGTCATCCTATTACACCGGGGCCTACCCCGGCAAAACCATGAGCGTGTACGGTTCGGCCGCCTCCAGCGCGTCCTGGGTGACCGTCGGCGGCGAACTCAAATCCTATTTGACGAATCTTGGCGTCACGGCGGCCAACGTCAAGCTGGAGACGTCGCGGGCCTTGGGCATGTACAGCGACAACTCCAACGACGCCGTCGTGGAGATGCTGGTCACCCCGGGCCTCGATGCCATCCAGCGGCCGACCAAGGATCCGTCCATCGCCAGCCAGCCGGCTTCCCTGGGCAGCGCCGCCGCCTTTGTCCGCCCGGCCGGCATGAGCGACGCGGCCTATGCCAATTTCACCGCCTATTACAACAACTGGGAAGTCTCGGCCTACGGTTCGAGCAATTTCCCCTGGACCCAGCTCGGCTACACCTACCGCTGGGGCCTGGGCGATTCCCTGGCCGACATCCGGGGCCTGTCGGAATTCATCCTGCCCGGCAGCTCGAAATACACCGTCTATTCCATCTATTCCCTGACCTCGTATCTGTACACCGCCGGCAACGGGTCCGGCGATTTCCTCGTTACCGGCAATCTGGACACCCTGTGGGCCGGCCGATCGTTTCAGCCGCGCGGCGATACGGTTGCCATCGCGGCCGGGGCCGTGGTCTCCGGCGGCCAGGGGCTGCTGCTCTCCTCGCCCGGCTATACCGTCGTCAACAGTGGCGTGATCACCGGCTCGACCACGGCCAAGTTCGGTCTGGCCGGCACCGAGGACGTGGCCGTCCTTTTCCTGGGCCAGGCCCCCGGGGCCGGAGCCCTGGCCGCGCCCCACGGCCCGGGCAACACGCTGGTGAATTACGGGACCATCGATTCGCCGGGCACGGCCGTTCGGGCCGACGCCGGGGATACGTCCATCGTCACCTGGGGCGGCATTTCCGGCGGCTCCTACGCCGTCCAGACCGCCGGCGGCAATGACCGGCTGGAGGTGCGCGGCGGCACGCTCTCGGGCCGGGTGGACCTGGGCGCGGGCTATGACAGCCTGACCACGTCCGGGGACTCCACCCTGGCCTTTGCCCTCTCGCCGCTGGGGATTTCGCCCGTGTCGGTGGCCAATGTCGAGTCCGTGCGTCTGGCCGGCGACACGGCCCTGGCCCTGACCTTCGATGCGTCCGGCTATGTGGCCAACGGCCAGTCCTACCGGCTCATCGAGGCCGGCTCCCTTTCCGTGCCGGACGCCGGGCTGGGTGTTTCCAGCAACCTGCCCATGCTGCGCTTTGTGACGGCGTCGGACGGGGCCAGCCTGACCGTGACCGGCCTGCGCGATCTGGGCTGGTACACCCGGTCCGCCGCCAACCCGTCGCTCGGCGCGGCCTTGGACGGCATCACGGCCACGGTCAACCCGGCCATGGAAGGGCTTATCGGCCTGCTCGACCAGTCCGGCGACCCGGCCGGTTTGACCTCGCGGCTGCTGCCCGGCCCGCAGACCCGGGCCATGGTGCTTTCGGTGGACGCGGCTTCGGCGTTTTCCAGCGCCTTTGCCGCGCGCATGCGCGGGCAAAGGGGCGCTGCCGGCGCTGGCGGGGCCGGCGGGCTGGCCCCGATGGGCTTTGCCGGCCAGGAGGCGGGACTGCCCGACCTGTCCGATCTGGGCCAGTCCGCGGCCTCGGGCCGGACGGCCTTTGGCCCGAGCCCCTGGCAGGCCGCCCTGCCGGCAGCGGCCGGAGCCGGGCCGGAGCTGGTCGCCGAAGGCCCCCTGGAGGCCTTCGCCTCGGTCTACGGGGCCAAGGGGCAGGGGACGTCGAGCGGCAACGCCCCGGGCTATGCCAGCAGCCTGACCGGAGCCATGGGCGGGGTCGGCGTCAGGGCGCTTCCCGGCCTGCGGGTGGGGCTTGTTGGCGGCTACGCCTGGTCGCAGGCCGATTTCTACGGCGGCAAGGGGAGCGGCACCGACCACATCTGGCGCGTGGGGCCGTACGTTTCCCTTGACTGCGCCCCCTACAGCCTGGATGCCATGGTCGCCTACGGCGCGCACCGGCTGACCGCAAAGCGGCCGGTCTGGACGAACACGGCCGAGAGCACGAGTTTCATGCGCGAGCTGCTGGCCTATCTGCGGGCCGCGCGTGCGGTGGAACTCGGGGCGGCCTTCGTGGCCGAGCCCTTTGTCGAGGCCCAGTACCTGGGGCTTGGCCGCGACGCCTACGGGGAATCCGGGGCCGGGGCGGCCAATCTGGCTTTCCCGGCGGCCGACAGCACGTCGGTGGCCTCGGTGCTGGGGCTGCGCCTGCAAAAGTCCTTCGCGGTGGGGAGTTGGCAGCTCACGCCGGACGTCTGGGGCGGCTGGCGGCATGAATACGGCGACACCGCCCCGCTTATCCGGGCGGCCTTTGCCGGAGCCCCGGAGCGGCAGTTTGCCGTTTCCGGGGGTGAGACCGACCGCGATCAGGCCCGGTTCGGGGCGGGCCTGACGCTACGCGGCGAGGCCGGCCGGGCGCTTCACGCCCGCTTTGACGGCCTGGCCGGGGGCACGCGCTCGGACATGGCCCTGTCTGTCGGGGTGCGGCTGACGTTTTAGGCGAGGCGGCCTGGCGGCTAGCGCACCACCACCACGGTGCAGGGCGCGATCTGCACCAGCCGCATGGACACGCTGCCGAGCAGCAGGTTCTCCACGTCGTCCTTGCCCCGGCTGCCGATGTAGACCTCGTCGGCCCCTTCCTCCCGGGCGATGCGGGCCACGGTCTCGGCCGGCCGGCCCGATTCGTAGCGGGTGCGGATGGCGACTCCCCGGGTCCGGGCGATTTCCTCGGCCTCGGCCAGGATTTTTTTCGGCTCGCGCAGCAGCACGGCAAAGTCCGTGTCGCAGTCCTTGGCGCTGCAATCGAAAAAGCTCAGCGCTTCCACCACGGTGACGGCCAGGATGTCGGTTGCGCCGCAACCGGCCTCGTCCAGGGCGCGCTCCAGGGCGCGAAACGACGGCTGGGAACCGTCCAGGCACACGATGCATTTTTTCATGGCCCACTCCCGGTTTTCGCCTGTCGCCGCGACCTACTCCACGTGGAGCACCACGGCGAAGG
>JBKICS010000439.1:0-8891 GCA_046567015.1 Acidobacteriota bacterium
TCTTGTGCTGGGTTGGCTCCGGGGCGCCGCTCCGCCGTTGGCGCCGTCGAGGACTCTGCGCAAATCCCGACCTGGTCTTTGCCGGGGACCGTCGTGGGCTCCGGCCAGGACGCTGCCCCGGGTCTTGGCAGATGCGGTTTTTGCGTGGAGAATCGAACCGCGCCCATTCCTGATCAGGATGGTCCGCCCCCGGACTGGGCCAGGCGCGCCTGGCCTGAACACGAGAGCGTCCGTTGCGGCAGGCTGTTGTGTTGTCCGGTCGGTTCCGGCGAACCGGGTCAGGCGTTGGTCGCGCCCGGTTGATTGGCCTGGACAAAGGCCGCAAAGCGCTGATCCTCATTGCGGATGTGGCCGATAAACCAGGCCCCGAGAAACTCCAGGGTCTCCAGCGAAAGCAGGCCCGGCCCCTCGCCCAGACGACTCTCCAGATCCGACGCCATGGCCCGGAAGGTTTCATGCAGGCGCTTGTGCGCGTCGATCTCCGGATAGCCCCGGGTTTCCATCAAGCGTTCTTCATCCGCAAAATGCCCGTCCGCGTACAGGCGCATGCCCTGGAACGCATCGAGCAGGCCCTGGCGATGGTGGCAGGCCTCGATCTGGGCCCCAAGTTCCGTCAGCATGGACAGAAACAGGCTGTGTTGCTCGTCGATCGTGTCAAATCCGGTGCGAAGCGACTCGTCAAAGGCGGATTGGCGCATGCTTTGCTCCTTGTCGGCGGGGGATCGCCAGGCTGTCGCGCCGACTGCCCGGTCGGGGAGGCTGGCCCGTCGCGGCGGCCAAAGCGTGGCGAAAACATCTCGGGTCAGCGCGGGAGGTAGCCGTGGTCCGGGGCCGCCTTGCCCGGAAGGGGCGCCGCCGGGGCCTTGGGCGTGCCGTGTCGTTCCTGCCAGCAGGCGCGCTCGGCCTCGATCAGGCCCCAATTGGTGAGCTTGGCCGTGGTTCCCTCGCCCAGTTCCGGATCCTCGCCTTCGGTGCGCTGCACGATGAGGCTGATGGGCTTGAGATGGGCGTCGGAAAAGCCCCATTTGTTGCCCATGGTCCGGCCTTCGAGATCCCCCTTGTACTCGGTGGGATCGCCGTAGCTCGCAAGCATTTCCCCGCTGATCTTGCGGAAAAACTCCAGGCTGTCGTCGCGGTAGCGCATCTTGATGCGGGTGACCGCCCCCGGCGCGGCGCAGGTTCCGACCAGGACGTAGCCGCCCGAGAAGAACTTGTCGCCGGCAACCGGCATGCGCCGCACCCAGGGCGAGCCGGGCACTTCCATGGCCTTGTTCGTCTTGACGCGGCCCTTGGCCTTGGCCGCGGGCTCGCCCAGGGTCACGCCGCCGAGGCTGGCCGGCGATTCGGCGAAAGCGGCGCCGGCCGCAAGCAGCAGGAGCAAGGTCGCAAACATCAGGGCGCGGGCAACGGACATGGCGGTCTCCTCAAGGCAGCCAGACGTCGCCAGGCCGCCGGGAGTGTGTTCCGGGCGATCCGGCAGGCCAGGCGTGGTCAGTGTTTCTTGCCGAGACGGGTGCTGTCGTGCACGCCGCGACGGGTGATCTCTTGGGACTTGAAGGTGTCGAAATCGAATTTTCCGGGCGCGATGACGTCGTGCCGGCGGCGCACGGTCTTGCGGACGGCCAGCCACAGCCCGGCGCTGACGCCGATAAAAACCACGGCCACGACGACAAACATTTCCCACATGCGCCGCTTATAGACGCAAAGGCGGTTGCTGTCATCCGGAGCGGTCGGCGTCGGCGAACAGGGCGTTGAGGGCGTCGGCCACCCGGGAGAGTTCATCCACGGCCACGGCCGATTCGCCCATGGCCCGGGAGGTCTCGGACACGTCCTGGACGATGTCCGCCCCGGCCTTTGCGGCCTGGTCGCCGGCTTCGGTCTGGCTGGCGGCGGTCTGGGCGATGGTGCGCACATGGGCCGAGGTTTCTCCGGCCAGGTTCAGGATGACGTCCAGGGCGGCCCCGGCGGCGCCGGCGGTCTGGGCCGTCTGGCCGACCAGGGCCACGGCGTCGTTGGTGGCCTGGCGGTTGGTCTCGGCGCTGTGGCGGATGGCGGTGACGTTGCGCTCCACCTCGCGGGTGGCGGCCATGGTTTTTTCGGCGAGCTTGCGCACCTCGTCGGCCACCACGGCGAAGCCCCGGCCGGATTCCCCGGCCCGGGCGGCTTCGATGGCGGCGTTTAAGGCGAGCAGGTTGGTCTGGTCGGCGATGTCGGAAATCACGCCGAGGATGCCGCCCACGGCCTGGGCCTGTTCGGACAAGGTCTCCATGTGGCCGCCCAGGGCCGCGGCCTTGGTCGAGAGATCGGCCATGCCGGCGAGCACCCGGCCCATGGTGTCGGCGGCTCCGGCCGCCTGGTCGCGGGTTTTCTGGGCCACGACCTCGGTGTCCCGGGCGGCGTCCGCGATTTCCCGGGCGGCCTGGCCCAGGCGGGTGATGGAGTCGGCCACATGGCCCAGGCGCAGCTTCTGGCCGCCGGCGGCGCGGCTGGCCTGAGCCACCTGTTCGGCCAGGATACGGGAGGCGTCGGCCAGGTCCGCCGCCAGTCCGCCGGCACGTTTGGCCAGGGCGGCGGTACGCTCGTTCTGGAGGCAGATGGCCGCTTCCTTGGCCTTGAGCTCGGTCATGTCCAGGTAGAGGCACAGACCGCCGATGGTGGCCCCGCCGGCGTCGCGCAGGGCGAAAACATTGGCCAGCACGTCGCGCCGGCCGCCCCGGTGTCCGTTGATGGTCACTTCCAGGTTGGCGAACACCTGGCCCTGGCCCATGGCCTTGCCCACGGCGGTTTGCCGACTGGGGTCGTTGTAGAAGACCTCGGCCAGGGTGCGGCCGAGCTGGCGCTCCGGCGAACCGTCGATTTCGAGCATCCGCAAGGTGGCCTGGTTGGTGAAAAGCACCCGCTCGCCGGGATCAACCAGCAGATAGGGGATGGGCAGGCCTTGGGTGATGCCCGAGAGGAAGCCGCGCGTGGTGCGCAGGTCGTCGGCCAGCCGGGCCAGTTCCGTGGCCAGGGTCGGGGGCAGTCCGTCCGTCGCGGGAACGCGGCCGGCAGCCATGTCGGCCAGAGCCCCGAGCGTGGCTTCGGTCTGCCGCCGTCGGCGAGTTTCACCCCGCCAGAGCACGGCCAGACCCGTGGCCGCCGGGATCAGGCCGCCAAGCAGGCCGCCGGTCGCACCCCGTGCGTCGAAGGCCCAGCCGCAAGCCGCCGCCGCCGCCAGGGATGCGGCCACAGCCGCCAGCCAACCCGCCCTGTGTCCGAACATGCCGTTCTCCTTGCTGACCCGGGTCCGGGCCAAAAGCCTGGAGTCCCCCTGCGGCCTGCCGCAAGGGGCTCGTGGTGCGCCATCGCATGACCATCGGCCGGGGCTTCAGGACGCCCGGCGCGGTGGTGCCGGAACCGGGTTCAGTTCATGCGCAACATGCGGTGCTGCTCGCTGCTGCCGGCGGTGGTCTGAAAAACCTCGCCATTCTTGGCGCAGTAGGTCGAGCCGTCGTATTGGACCGTCAGGCAGTCGCCGTTGATCGTGGCTCCGCTCCAATCCTTGAACGTATTGAGGGTCTTCCCGTCCATCATGTAATAGTATACCGCGTAGCCGCTACCGGCCTTGACCAGGCAGTACTCGTACTTGTTGGGCCGGTTGAATTCGCTGGGCCGACTGCGCAGGTAGCAGCCCATCAGAGTCGGGTTGGGTTCCTTGTTAAGCTGGGCATAGACGGTGGGATTGCCGGAAATGTCTTGCTGCCCAACGGCGTTGAGGCCGTTGCAGCCATACAGCGACATGACGAGGGCCACGATGAGACAGAGCTGGGGCAGACGGTTCATGGGAAGCTCCTCGATTAAGGGATAATGATATCTTTTTTTATAGTATTTTGCGTTGGCTGGCAACGATGGTATTGTCGTGGGGATTTTGCGCCGGCCGCCGCATCGGCCGGCGGACACGGCCGCCTTTTCCGGTCCGGGGCCACTCCGGGCTTGCTCCCGGGGCGCAGGCCGCCTATACCTTGCGCGTCACGAAACCGACGCGAAATCGCCCCGGTTTCGTCACGCACGGAGGGGGCATGCCCAGGCGTTCCATAACACTCAATTATCTCCTGTGGACCTGGGGCTTTTTTCTCCTGGTCTTAAGCGGAGTTTTCGTGTTCGCCACGGGCAAGGCCGAGCGGTCCGTGCTGGCCGAGGCCGAGGAGCGGGCCCGGCATTCCCTGTCGCTGGCCCAGTACCTGCTGCGCTCCCATGCGCCGTTCGGAACCACCGACACCCTGGCCGCCTTTGTCGACGGCCTGGGACCGCACCTGGGATTCCGGCTGACCTACATCGTGGGCGGCCGGGTGGTGGCCGACTCCGAGGTCGGGGCCTCGGGCGTGGCCGGCATGGAAGACCACGCCAACCGGCCCGAGGTGCTCGCGGCCGAGCGCGGGCAGATCGGCCAGGATTTGCGCCTGAGCCGCACCCTGGGCCGGGACATGCTCTACGTGGCCCAGGCCTTTTCCGGCACGGACACGCTGCCGCCGGGCATCGTCCGTCTGGCCTTGCCCGTCTCCGCCCTTCGCGGCGAGATCGGCAGGACGCGCGAGACGCTTCTTGCCGTCATGTTGCTGGTGTTTGTCGCCGGCGGCCTGGCCGCCTATATCCTGGCCCGGCGCATGTCCAGCTCCATCGGGGAGATTTCCCAGGTGGCGGCGGCCATCGGCAACGGCCGTTTCGACCAGCGCATCCATATCGTCCCGGCCAAGGATTTCGCTCCCCTGGCCGACGCCATTAATACCCTGGCCGCGCGCATCGGCTCCCATGTGGCCGAGATCGAGGAGCGCCGGCAGCGTCAGGAAGCCATTTTGGAAGGCATGGCCGAGGGCCTGGCCATCATCGACCCGGCCGGGCGCATCGTGGCCGCCAACCGGGCTTTTCGGGAAATGTTCCCCAAATTGGCCGATCCCGTGGGCCGCACCACCCTGGAGGCCGGCGCGCCGCTGTGCGTGGACCGGGCCCTGGCCGACCGGGGCCAGGCCGCCGGGACCGTGCGTTGCATCGGCCGCTACGAGCTGCAAAGCACCCGGGTGGTGGAGGTCACGATGGCCCCGGTGGCCGGCGAACAGCCGGGCGGACGCATCGTCACCTTCCACGACGTCACCGAGGCGGCCACCATGGACCGCATCTTCCGCGATTTCGTCATCGACGCCTCCCACAACCTGCGCACCCCCCTGACCAAGGTGCTGGGCTTTGGCGAGACGGCCCGGGGCCTGCTCGCCGACACGCCGCCCGACACGGCCGCGGCCGCCTCGGCTCTGGACGTGGTGGTGCGTTCGGCAACGGCCATGAAAACGGTCATCGACGACCTGCTCGCCGCCGCCCGGGACCGCTTTGCCGCGGCCAAGGCCAAGGCCCCGGCCACCGACGTCCTGGCCGCCCTCAAGCAGGCCCTGGCCGAAAGCGCTCCGGTCCTTGGGGCCAAGGGCGTCACTGCCCGGCTCATCGCCCCCCCGGCCGGCCCCATTGGGGTGAGCGCTGCCTACGACGTCCTGGTGCGCAGTTTTTCCGCCATCCTGTCCCAGACGCCCGACGCCGCGTCCACGGCCGTCAGCGTGACCCGGGAGGAGGGCGACGTGGTGGTCCGGTTTGCCGGCCCGGCCAGCCTGGGGCTGACCTTGCCGGAGACGGAACTGACGGCGTCCGGCGGCGAGGCTTTTCTCGACGGCGCGACCCGGGTGGTGCGCCTGACCGCCGCCTAGTCCTGTCCCTGTATTTCGGATAAATCCTCAACCAGCGGAGACGCGCATGGGTTTCAGCCTCTTTCCCAGATCGGTCAAATTCTACGATCTGTTCAAGGAGCAGCACCGCAAGCTGGTCAAGGCCGTCATCATCCTTGACGAACTCTTCACGACCTTTGACGATGTGGAGGAGCGCTGCAAGCGCATCACCATCATCGAGTCCGAGGGCAACGCCATCAGCCGGCGCATCGCCAAGGAACTCTCCCTGACCTTTATCACGCCCATCGATCGCGAGGACATCCACCAGATCAACCTCACCCAGGAAGACATCCTCAACCTGATCAAGGCCATCGCCTCGCGCATCGGGCTTTTCGGCTTTGACCGCATCCGCTATCCGGCCCGGCGCATCGTGGCCAACCTGCGGGCCATGATCGAGGAACTGGGCGTGGTGCTCGGCCAGATGAGCGCCAAGAAGCACTCCGAGGAAAGTTTTCACAAGATCGAAAACCTCAAGCACGAGTGCGAGACCCTGGTCATGGTCGGCATCGGCGAACTCTACGACGGCGGCGACGCCGCCGCCGACTATGCGGCCATTCTCGACATCGTCAAATGGAAGCACATCTTCGACCGGATCGAGGCGGCGGTGGAGCGCACCGAGGCCCTGTCCGACGTCCTGGAAGGCGTGGTGCTCAAAAATGCCTGATCTGCCCATCCTGCTCATCGCCGTGGTGGCCATCGCGCTCATTTTCGACTTCACCAACGGGGCCCACGACAGCGCCAACGCCATCGCCACCATCGTCTCCACCAAGGTGCTCTCGCCGCTGACCGCCGTGGCCATGGCCGGGGCGCTCAATCTCTTCGGCGCGTTCCTGGGCACCTCGGTGGCCCATACCATCGGCAGCGGCATCGTGCGGCCGGAGCTGGTGGCCGGCAGCCAGGGATTGGTGCTGGCCGCGCTTTTGGGGGCGATTTTCTGGAACCTGCTCACCTGGTATTTCGGCCTGCCCTCATCGTCCTCCCACGCCCTTATCGGCGGCCTCATCGGCGCGGGCATCGCCTACGGCGGCTGGTCGGCCCCGAGCTACGGCTCCATCGGGGCCAAGGTGCTCCTGCCGCTTTTGATCTCCCCGCTGGCCGGCTTCGGCGCGGGCTATCTGCTCATGGTGCTTTTGTCCTGGCTGGTGGTCAAAAGCACGCCGGGCCGGGTCAATTTTCTGTTTAAAAAGCTGCAGATCGTGTCCTCGGCCTTCATGGCCACCAGCCACGGCTTAAACGACGCCCAGAAAACCATGGGCATCATCACCCTGGCGCTTTTCACCTTCCACGCGATCCCGACCATGGAAGTGCCGTTTTGGGTCAAGCTGGCCTGCGCCCTGGCCATGGGCCTGGGCACGGCCTCGGGCGGCTGGAAAATCGTCAAGACCATGGGGCACAAGATTTTCAAGCTCGAACCCATCCACGGCTTTGCCGCCGAGACCGCCGCCGCCGCCATCATCAGCGGCGCTTCGGCCCTGGGTGCGCCCATCTCCACCACCCACATCATTTCCACCACGGTCATCGGCGTTGGCGCGTCCAAGCGGATGTCGGCCGTGCGCTGGGGCGTGGCCGGGCGGCTGGTCGTGGCCTGGGTGCTGACCATCCCGGCCTCGGCCGCTGTGGCCGCCCTGTGCTACTGGGCCCTGGCCGCCACGGGCCTGGCGGTCTAGGCCGCTGCGAGGGACGGGGGAGAAGAGAAAAGACGGAAGAGTGCCTCCGGCGGCCGGGGGCCTGAGGCCCCCGGACCCCCCAACTGGGAGAAGTTTTTAAGGGGCTTTCGGTGGGGGCGGCAAGGTGGTCGGCTGTGGGCCGGATGAGCCGGAACGCGGACTTGACGACTCCCACTGCTTCCCCGGCAGCCGGGGGAACGTCCCCGGGTTCCTGGGATACAAAGCGCGACGTTTCAAGGGTATTGAAACGTCGCGCTTTTTGGTTGCCTTGGCCGCAAGCCGGCCGCAGGGACCGGCCCCGGCTCGGGCTAGGCGAGGTCGAAGCGGTCCAGATTCATGACCTTGTTCCAGGCCGCGACAAAGTCGGCGACGAATTTCTCCTGGGAATCCGAGCTGCCGTAGACTTCCGCGATGGCCCGGAGCTGGGAGTTCGAACCGAAGATCAGGTCGACGCGGGTGCCGGTCCACTTGCGCTCGCCCGTGGCCCGGTCATAGCCCTCGAACAGCTCGTCTCCCTCGATGGCCTTCCAGGCCGTGCCCATGTCGAGCAGGTTGACGAAGAAGTCGTTGGTGAGCGTCTCCGGGTGCGCGGTGAAAACGCCGTGGGGCGCCTGGCCGTAGTTGGCGTTTAAGGCACGCAGGCCGCCGACGAGCACCGTCATCTCCGGCGCGGTCAGGGTGAGCTGTTGCGCCCGGTCGATGAGCAGTTCCTCGGCCGTCACCGAGAACTTGGCCTTGAGGTAGTTGCGAAATCCGTCCGCGACCGGTTCCAGCACGGCAAACGAGGCCGCGTCGGTCTGTTCCTTTGAAGCGTCGGTGCGCCCCGGGGCGAAGGGAACCGTGACGGCCCCTCCGGCCTTTTTCGCGGCCAGCTCGACGCCGGCGCAACCGCCAAGGACGATCAGGTCGGCCAGGGACACCCGTTTGTCGCCGGACTGCGCCCCGTTGAACTCCTGCTGGATGCCTTCCAGGGTTTTGAGAACCTGCGCCAATTGGGCCGGCTGGTTGACCGCCCAGTCCTTTTGCGGGGCCAGGCGCAGGCGCCCCCCGTTGGCTCCGCCGCGCTTGTCCGAGCCCCGGAAGGTGGAGGCCGCGGCCCAGGCCGTGGACACGAGCTGGGAAACGGTCAACCCCGTGGCCAGGATTTTGGCCTTGAGGGCGGCGATGTCCTGTTCGTCGATGAGGGCATGGTCGAGGGCCGGCACGGGATCCTGCCAGATGAGGTCTTCCTGGGGAACAAAGGGGCCGAGATAGCGCGCCCGGGGCCCCATGTCGCGGTGGGTCAGCTTGAACCAGGCCCGGGCGAAGGCCTCCCGGAACTCCTCGGGATGGCTCTGATAGTGCCGGGCAATGGGTTCGTAGATCGGGTCGAAGCGCAGCGACAGGTCCGCCGTGGTCATCATGGGGCGGTGCCTCTTGGACGGGTCGTGGGCATCGACGATCATGTCCTCGGGGGCCATGTCCTTGGCCAGCCACTGAT
>JBKICS010000440.1:0-8047 GCA_046567015.1 Acidobacteriota bacterium
CTGGGCGAAGTCACCCTGGCCGCAGTGGCCCTGGTCCGGGGCAAGGCCGTTTTCCAACGTTCCCAGCTCACCACGCTTATCTACCAGGCCAGCATTGACGCCCTGGCCATCGTCTCGCTCATAAGCTTCCTGGTGGGCCTGATCCTGGCCTTTGTCGGGGCCATCCAGCTCAGCCAGTTCGGCGCCCAGATCTACGTCTCCACCATCGTCGGCATCGCCATGATCCGGGTCATGGGCGCGATCATGACCGGCATCATCATGGCCGGGCGCACCGGAGCGGCCTATGCGGCCGAACTCGGCACCATGCAGGTCAACGAGGAGATCGATGCGCTCAAGACCTTCGGCTTCTCGCCCACGCAGTTTCTCGTCCTGCCGCGCATGATCGCGCTGGTGCTCATGATGCCGCTTCTGTGCATCTATGCCGACCTCATGGGGGTCATGGGCGGCTTCGTGGTCGGGGTGTTCATGCTCAAGATCAACCCCATCCAGTACCTGACCCATACCTGGCAGTCCGTGCCCCTGGCCAATTTCTGGATCGGGCTGGTGCACAGCACGGTTTTTGGCGTGCTCGTGGCCATGGCCGGCTGCTACCGGGGCATGCACTGCGGCCGCAGCGCCCTGGGCGTCGGGCAGGCCACCACCTCGGCCGTGGTGACGAGCATCCTGGCCATCGTCATCGCCACGGCCATCCTCACCGTGGCCTGCAACATCATCGGCGTGTGAGGCTTCCGTGAACCCAGTTCCCGATACCGCCGTGCCGCCGGCCCCTGACGTCGCTGCCGCCCCTGACGCGGCCGCCGCCGCCATTCGCGTCGAAGGCCTGACCATGGCCTATGGCGACTTCGTCATCATGCGCGACCTCAATTTCACGGTGCGAAGCGGCGACATCTTCATCATCATGGGCGGCAGCGGCTGCGGCAAATCCACCTTGCTTCGCGTGCTGGTGGGGCTCAAGGAACCGGCGCTCGGCAAGGTGCTCTACCGGGAGGGCAGCCTGTGGGACGCCGCCCCGGAGGGGCGCCACGCCATCCTGCGCCGCACCGGCATCCTCTACCAGTCCGGGGCGCTTTTCAGCTCCATGACCCTGGCCGAAAACATCGCCTTGCCCATCTCGCAGTACACCGCCCTGACGCGCGGCGAGATCCGGGACGTGGTCTCGCTCAAGCTGGCCCTGGTGGGCCTGGCCGGGTTCGAGGACTTCTATCCCTCGGAAATCAGCGGCGGCATGTGCAAGCGGGCCGGCCTGGCCCGGGCCATGGCGCTGGACCCGGACATCCTTTTTTTCGACGAGCCCTCGGCCGGCCTCGATCCGGTCAGCGCCCACCTCCTGGACGAACTCATCCTGGAGTTGCGCGAAAGCCTCAAAGCCACCTTCGTGGTGGTCACCCACGAATTGGCCAGCATTTTCGCCATCGGCAACAACTCCGTCTACCTCGACGTGGAAACCCGGACCATGACCGCCTCGGGCGATCCCAAGGAAATGCTCGCCAACGCCACCGACCCTAAGCTGCGCCGGTTCCTCACCCGGGGCCAGGAATAGGACAAAGGATCTTTCATCATGAGCGGCAAAGCCAACAAGACCATGATCGGGCTGTTTGTGCTGGGGAGCTTGACCCTGGCCCTTTGCGCCATCGTCGCCCTGGGCTCGGGCCTGTTTTTCACCAGGAAGTTTCCCTGCATCATGTATTTCCCCAACTCCGTCTCGGGGCTTGAAATCGGCGCGCCGGTGCTGTTTCGGGGCGTGCCCATCGGCTCGGTCAAAGACATCAGCATCGAGGCCGACGCCTCCCGCCTGCATTTCTACATCCCGGTGGTGGTGGAAATTCTTGGCAACAAGATCAAGCTGGCCCCGAGCGAGGGGAACAAGGGCGCGGAAAACCTGGTCCAGGCCCGCAAGGAAACGCCCGGCGACCTGCTTTCCCAGCTCATCGACAAGGGCCTGCGCGCCCAGCTCGTGACCCAAAGCTTCGTCACCGGCCAGCTCGCCGTCTCCCTCGACCTCATGCCCGACACCCCGGTGCGCCTGGTCGGCGGCGCGCCGTTGCCGGAAATCCCCACGGTTCCGTCGACGTTTGAAAAACTCACCGAAACCATCAAACAACTGCCGCTGCAGGAACTGGTCAACCGCCTCATCGGCGCGGTCACCGGCATCGAGAAGCTCGTCAATTCGCCCGAACTCTCCCACATGCCGGCCAAAATCGACACCGTGCTCACCAGCGGCACCGAGTTGATGAACGACCTGCGCGCCAAGGTCGGTCCCCTGGCCAAGAATCTCGACGACGCCGTCACCAGCTACACGGAACTGGCCAAGCACCTGGACCACCGCACCGACGGCCTGAGCGCCTCGGCCAAGGGAGCCATGGACTCCTTCGACGCCACCCTCAAGGACAGCCGGGCCGCCATCGGCAAGTTCCAGAAGATCGTCAACAGCGATTCGCCCACCGTCACCGACCTCAACCGGGCCCTGGCGGAAATCGCCAATGCCGCCCGGTCCATCCGCGAACTGGCCAATTTCCTCGAACGCCACCCCGAGGCGCTCATCCAGGGCAAGGGAGGCCCGCGCAAATGACGACCATGTCCCGATCCTTCGCCGTTTGGCTTGCCGGCGCGGCCTGCTGCCTGCCGCTGCTCTCCGGCTGCGGCAAGTCCGCCCCCACCCATTTCTATTCCCTGAGTACCGACGCGCCCAAGGCCGAGAACGCCCCGGACGGCCCCTGCCTGGCCCTGGGCGTCGGACCCGTGGATCTGCCGGCCTACCTCGACCGTTCCCAGATCGTGACCCGCATCGGCGACAACCAGATGCACCTGGCCGAGTTCGATCAGTGGATCGAATCTCCCCACGACAATTTCCAGCGCACGCTCACCGAGAACCTGTCCCGGCTGGTGTGCGCCAAGCCGCTTTTCACCTATCCCTGGCCGGTGGGCGGACACCCGGACCGGCAGGTCGTCATCCAGGTGGCCCGCTTCGACGGGGCGCTCGGCCAGGAAGCGGTGCTGCGCGTGAGCTGGTCGGTGCTGGACGCCGACAACACGACCCTGGACTGGCGCACCGCCGACTACCGCGAGGCCGTTGCCGGCCCGGACTACGCCGCCCTGGCCGCGGCCCAGAGCCGGCTGGTGGAGCAGTTCGCCAAGGACGTGGCCGCGAGCCTGCGCGGCAAATAAGGGCGGCCGGCCCCAAAAGGGGAGTGGGGCGGGGCAGCGGCCGTTCCCGGTCGCGCCCGACCGACCAGGGGCCGGCCCTCCGGCCGGCGATGGCGGCACGGCTGCGTATCCGAGCCCACGTTCCATGGGTTTGCTTTTTTCGAATTTCCGCTCGACCGGCTGCCTCTCGCGCCGGGCAGAACAACGGGCCTTTGCGTCTTCCAGTGCACCGCACACCCTATTCAGATGTTCTCAGGAGCGCGTATGCAAACGAAGCCTGGCAACACGGAATATTCCTTTCTCGCGCTGCTGCTCCTTGCCCTGATCGCCGGATGCACGCCTTCGAGAACCCTGACGCTCCACGATGCCTGGCAGGTCATCCGGGAAAAGCAGTTTGTCGACCTGACCCACGCCTTCGCGCCCGGCATTCCGCATTGGAAGGGTTTTCCCGATGAGACCATCGAAACCTTGTATTGGTATACGCCGGGAGCGGGCAGATTGGGGGAGGGGTTTTACGCCCAATCCTTCACGCACGTCGGGCAGTGGGGAACCCATGTCGATCCGCCGGCGCACTTTGTGCCGGGCATGCGTACCGTTGACCAGATCGACGTGAAGGAAATGATGCTTCCGTTGGTTGTCATCGATGTCCATGAAGCCGTGGCGATTAATCCTGATTATACCATTACCATGGACGACATCACAAAGTGGGAGAAGAAGTACGGCCGGATACCGGAAGGGGCATTTGTGGCCATGCGCACCGACTGGTCCAAGCGCTGGCCGGATAGGGAGGCCATGCAGAACAAGGACGCCAAGGGAATCGCGCACTACCCGGGGTGGAGCCTGGAGGTGCTGCGCTATCTCTATGAGGAACGCAAGATCACGGCCTCCGGCCACGAAACGACCGATACCGATCCGGGCGTGGCCACGACCAAGGAGGATTATTCCCTGGAGACCTACATCCTCAAAAGCGATCACTATCAAATAGAGTTGCTCGCGCATTTGGATGCCGTGCCCGAAGCTGGCGCCCTGATCGTTGCGAGTTTTCCCAAACCCAAGGACGGCTCGGGCTTCCCGGCCCGGGTCTTTGCCATTCTTCCTTGACCATCTCGAGGGATACGCCGTTTGTGTCGGAAGCAGTGTGCGGCCTGTGAAGGCCGAGGGCACTGCTTCGGCGAGCCAATTGACGACCAGAACGACCAGCAGCAGAATTGCGGCGTTATAAGCCCGTTGCAAAAAACGGACTTGGGTCAGTCGGGGCTATGAATGAAGGCGAGCGGTAGTATGAGGCTGGATTGGTTTTCAAGATACACCAGCGATCAAGGGTGTGTTCAAAGCTGCGTTTTGGCAATTCGGTTCGTTGCCGCCCCAGACATTTGCCAACCAATGAGCCGAGGCGAATCCGATTGTTGTACACGGCGCTCCATGCTTTGCGATCGCCATTCCAGGCGTTGAGACCTTGTCGTTTGGCTTCGGCAATGCGGCTTCGCCAAGGGCTGCCTCCAACTCCTTGAGCGCCTCACGAAAAAAACAGCCTTTGTCCGCCACAAGATCCGCCGGATCATCCGTGCGCGGCGGTGTACTGGTCAACTGCTTCAGGTTTTCCGCAGCGGCTTGGAGCGTTTTGCCCAGGGCCTTCGTATCGCCCTGATCCGCTTCGTGAATTTCAGCGGCATTCACCGCACCGCTGTCCATCTCTACAGCATGTTCCGGTTTGTAGGCCAGATGCGTCCGTCTTTCATCTTGGCGACCTTGGCCTCGGCCCCACCTTCAACCGCCCGCTGTGGCGATTGTCGGACCGATCACGGACGTTTCCAACGGGCTGCCAAGCGGTTTCCCAGAGTTTCGCCGCCTGTCCATGAGGCGGCCCTTCCCCCCCATCCCGTCATGGCTCCGTCTATGGGCAACGGACACCGCCTCAACATTGTTTCCAATTATCATAGCCAAAAGAAGTGGGCCGTGATAGTGGCTTTGTCTAATTGGTCTTGCGTCAACTTGTGCCGATGGAAGGCGAATCGCTGGGTTTTTATTCAATGTAGAAGAAAAATATCCCATTATCTCTATGTTGCTCGGAAATGTGTTTTGTTGAAGCGCTTTCAGAAATGGCTTTGGGCAAAAGAATTCTATTCTGTTGTTGCATTCTTTTTGTTTTACCGCAGAAGGCTCTATTTAGTATATATCTTTGTTATGTAGTGTTTTGGTGTAGATAGTGTTCGATGAATTTGAACAACGACAGACATGTCAAGACGAGCATCATAAAACTTTAACAGGAGATTAATATGAACAGTGTTCTAGTCAAAGGAGCAAGGTCATTTTGTCTCTCGATATTTGTGTTGGTGGCCCTCTGTGTCAGCGTTCAAGCAAAAGAAAATATTTTTGATGCGATACCGCTTGGCGTTGAGGCTTATGTGTATGGGTATCCGCTGGTCACCATGGAAATGACGCGACGAGTAATGACGAATGTCGCGAAGCCTGAGGGGACACGCGCTCCGATGGGACAGTTTGTGCGGATGCGTGAGTATCCCTCGGCGGAGTTTCGCGACGTGACAGCGCCAAACGCAGACACGCTGTACACCTCGGCCTGGATCAACGTGAGCCAGGAACCGTATGTGCTCAGTTTGCCTGATGCCAAAGACCGCTACTACCTTTTTCCCATGCTTAACGGCTGGACGAATGTCTTCCAAGTTCCTGGAAAACGCACCACCGGCACCAAGGCACAGACATATGCCATCACAGGCCCAGGCTGGAAAGGCAAGCTGCCCAAAGGCGTGAAAGAGTATAAGTCACCCACCGCTCTCGTCTGGCTGCTGGGGCGCATATACTGCACGGGCACGCCTGAGGATTATTCCGCTGTGCACAAGATGCAGGACGAAATTTCCCTTGTTCCCCTCAGCTCCTATGGCAAGCCTTACACGCCTGCGGCAGGCAAGGTCGACCCCTCGATCGATATGAAGACTGCCGTGCGCGAGCAGGTCAATGCGCTCAGCGTGTACGAGTACTTCAGTCTGCTGGCAAAGCTTATGCAAGACAACCCGCCTTCCCCTGCTGACAAGCCGATGCTCGCGAAGCTGGCGAAGCTCGGGATCGTGCCCGGCCAGCCGTTTGACGGGAGCAAGCTCAACCCGTTGGCGCTCGAGGCGTTCTCCATGGTCCCGAAGATTGCCTTTGAAAAGATCATGCTTTGGATGAAGGAAGGAATCGTCGCCGGCGACATGAAGCTGGAGCACGGTTGGCTTTTCACCACCAAGACGGGTGCCTACGGCACCAATTACATCCAGCGGGCGCTCATCACCGCGATCGGCCTTGGCGCGAACCTCCCCCAGGATGCGGTCTATCCAACTTCGGAAGGACCGAACGTGTTTGCGTCGTATAACGGGGGGAAAAACTACGTGATGCACTTCGAGAAAGGCCAGCTCCCGCCTGCAAAGGGGTTCTGGTCGCTCACCATGTACGACAAGGATTACTTCTTTGTGAAGAATCCGATCAATCGGCAAAGTATCAGCGCCCGCGAGGACTTGAAGAAAAATGCTGACGGTTCCGTGGATCTTTATATCCAGAACGAAAGCCCAGGCCCTGACAAGGAGTCCAATTGGCTGCCGGCGCCGAAAGACAAGTTTATCCTCATGCTGCGTCTTTACTGGCCGCAGGAAACGAAACCCTCAATTCTCAACGGAACCTGGACCATCCCGGCGGTTACGGCGGTGAACTAGCCCGCAAACGCGAGAGAAGTGCATCGAAGACCACGTTCGCACGTTTCGGGCTTCGTCGCGTGCTGGGAGGCCTCTTGGTTCCGGTTGAACTGCCCTGACCGGGAATTGGGCGGTGAGATGCTGTCAAGCCAAGGGTATGGTGCTGGAGTGGTGGCCGTTGATGCGGCAAAGACGTGGGCGGTGCGGTCGTTTCAGGCCGCGCCGCCCATTTCACGATTGCCGGGATCGATGGTGCATGCGGAGCGGGTATGGATCGAAGAACGAGGACAGTTGTTCTTCTGGGAGAATCTTCACCGGGCCACCCGGGCCAGTTTCGGCAGTTTGCGCCACGTGCTGTTCTTGAAGCAGCCCTGGCGTAAACACCTACGCCTGCCGCTCCAGTTGGACCCTAAACACGAGGCCGCATAACCAAATGACGACAGCGGCGCAAATCAGTGCCAAATCGTGCAGCGACGTACTCCATCGCTCCACGTTGCCGCGACTGGACCACGCTGCCCGTTGATACCGTTTCACATGGGACACGGTGGAGCAGACAGCGTCCTGTCCGTAGTGAGCAGCGTCCCTGTCAAATGATATCTCACTTTTTACGAGGAAAAGCGGCCGGTTGGCCAAAAGGTTATCCTGCCAGGTTATCCAAAAGCGAAAGGGGACAGGAAACGAAGTCCTATCCCCTTGAAATCTATTGGTCGGGGCGAGGTGATTTGAACACCCGGCATCCTGCTCCCAAAGCAGAAATGTACCCTTTTCAGGTCTTTTCATCCCTGTCCAGGGAGAATAGTAACCCATTGACAGACCATGAAAAAAGCCTAAAAAACTGTTCAAGAGTGAGCAGGGTTTTTCACCTAAATCCATGCACAAATGGCCCACAGAATGGCCCACAGGATTTTTGGTATAAAGGGCGGAAACTATGGGACTTACCGACCTCCAAGTGAAGCGTTTTGGACCCCGTGAGAGGCTGTATGAAGAGGGAGACGGCAAGGGTTTGTACTTGCGAGTCCTTCCCTCGGGCCTCAAAACATGGATCTTCAGGTACGTTTTCGAGGGCAACCGGCGGCGCATGGTCTTGGGGCATTATCCCGTCGTGTCGCTGGCCGAGGCCCGGGAGCTTCACGGCAAGGCCCTGGCGGATGTGGAGCGCGGCGTTGATCCGGGGGCCGTCGCCATGGAGGCCAAGCGAGCGCGGCAAGCGGCCCCGA
>JBKICS010000441.1:0-9877 GCA_046567015.1 Acidobacteriota bacterium
ACCAGGACCACCGAGTTGCTGATGCCCTGCTCGGCCTGGAAGGCGAACAGGGTCTCGGCGATCTCCTCGGCCTCCAGCTCGTCGTAGACCGGCCGGTCCGAGCCCGGAACGGTGGGAATGGACAGGCTGCGCGCCAGGCGTTTGGTGTTGATCTTGTCCCCGAGCGAGCGGATGATGCGCCAGGAGGGGCCGATAAAGATCAGGCTGCGCTTGCGCTCGGCCACGCGCCGGGCAAAGCGGAAATCCTCGGCGAAAAAGCCGTAGCCGGGATGGATGGCCGTTGCCCCGGCGTGGTCGGCCACGGCGAGCAGCTCGTTGGCGTCGTGGTAGGAGCTGACGCGGTAGGCGGCCTCGGGGCCGCCAAGCGACCGGGCCAGGGCCAGATGTCCCGAAGCCTCGTCGGCGCGGGTGTAGACGCAAACAAAATCCAGGCCGAGCGAAACGCAAGCCTGGATGATGCGAATGGCTATTTCGCCCCGGTTGGCTACCAGGACTTTATGTTTTTTCGTCGACACGATCGGTCTTTTTATCCTCAGGGTTTTCGACGCCCTCGCGCGATTTGCGCAGATCGATGCGCCGTTTTTGAATTTCCAGGATCAGCTTGTCGAGCCAGGCTTCCTGGCGCAGGTTGAGTTCGCCAAAAGCCACTCCGGCAAGACCATCCTTGGCCCGACGGGCCATGGAGGCCGGCAAACCGCCGATCAGCTCCTTGGAGCCGATGCACAGGGCCAAGCGGTAGACGCGACCGACAGCCAGCCGCCCCTCGGGATCGACCAGGGCCACGCCCGAAGCGCTGACGTCGTGGACGACGTAAACCGTCCCCTCGCCGTCGATCCGGGCCACAAGCCCCCGGACACGCTCGCGATGGGCCGCCCGCTTGCCCACCTCCCCTTCCAATTGGAACGTGATGTCCATGCCCCGACTCCTACTCGCCGATCCAGCGTTCCAACACAAATTCCACGCGTTGATTCCTGGCCCGATGTTCGGGGGTGTCGTTGGGGTAGAGGGGTTCTAAATCAGCTAATCCGGTGGCTGTCAATCGGTTGGGGGCCATGCCCAGGGAGACAAGATACCGCAAAACCGCAACGGCCCGCAACGACGAGATTTCCCAGTTGTCGCGAAACCGGCTCCCCGATCCGGGGGGGGCATCGTCGGTGAAACCCCGGATGTTGATCCGCTCGCCGGCCGTCTTGATGAGAAACTCGAACAGGGTCGTAAGCCTCACCTTGCCCTCGTTGGTCAGATCCGCGCTGTCCTTGGCGAAAAGGACGCCGGAAGGAAAGGTGATGGTGATCTTGCCGGCCTCCAGGGTGGCCCCGACCACGCTGTCGAGCCCCTTGGTGGAAACAAAGGAACGGAACTGGTCATAGACGCGCCGCTGCTCGCCGATGACGCGCTGCTTGAGGCGCGCCTGCTCCACCAGCATCGGCATCTCGCTGGAGGATATGGGCGCTTTGCCCACGGCCGCGCCCTTGCCGCCCAGAGCCGATTTGACCGAGGAGAAGGACTCCGAAAACTTCTTGGCGTCCAGGCTCGACATGGAAAACAGCATGATGAAAAAGGCCATCAGCAGCATGGACATGTCGGCCAGGGTGGTCAGCCACTCGCTGGGCGTTTCGGCCTCGCCGACATCGTCGTCGTAGCTGTCGTCATCGTCGGACATCCCGGCGCTCCTTGGGGGCAATAAACGACGACAACTTCTCGTAGACGAGCCTTGGGTTGTTGTTTTGCAGGATGCACTTGGCTCCTTCGAAAATGATGTCGAGCTGATGCGCCTCGCTGATGGTCCTGGCCCGCAGCTTGCCGGCCACGGGCAAAAACAGCAGCGTGGACAGGATGGAGCCGTAAAAGGTGGTGATGATCGCCACGGCCATGGCCGGCCCGAGGCTCTTGGGGTCGTCCAAACGGGTGAGCATCTGCACCAGGCCAATGAGCGTTCCGATCATGCCGAACGACGGGGCAAACCCGGCCAGGGACTTGAACACCGCCTCGCCCACGGCATGACGGCGCTTCATGGAACTGATCTCGATGCGCACCGTCTCGCGGATAAGCGACGGATCGGCGTTGTCGGCGATGAGCTGACAGGCTTTTTTGAGGATGGCGTTGTCGGTCTGGATGTTTTCCAGGGCGATGAGCCCCTCGCGCCGGCTGATCTCGGCAATGCGCACCATGACTTCCACCACTTCGGCGTCACGGACCTTGCGCGAGGAAAAAATTTGCAGCATGCCCGAAAAGGCCTGCATGACCTCATGGAGCGGAAAGGCCACGCAGGTGGAGGCAATGGTGCCGCCCAGGACGATCATGAGGCTGGCGACGTCCACGAACTCGCGCAGGGATCCCCCCATGAAAATGGCGCCCAACACCAGGGAAATGCCCGAGGCAAGGCCGAGAAACGTCCCGAAATCCATCAGTATCGTCCGTATTGCGGAAATTTCGGGAAGGCCACGCCCGGAAAAGGCCTCCCCCTTCCCGATACGACCGTCCCATGCTAGGTAAACCGGCAACCGGAGCATTCTTATGTATTACAACGATGATGTAAAGCGCGCGGCCGAGGCGGCCATCCTGCGCCTGGGAGCCATACCGGAAGGCTGCGTGGGCCTGGTCTCCGGCACCGGCCTTGGCGGCATTGCCGCCGCCCTGGCCGAGCGCCGCGAACTGGCCACGGCCGATCTCCCCGGCTTCCCCCGGGCCACGGCCCCCGGCCATGCCGGCGGACTGGTGCTCGGACGCATCGAATCCCGCCCGGTGCTCATGCTCTCCGGCCGGCTGCACCTCTACGAAGGCCACTCCGCCCGCGACGTGGCCTACGGCGTACGCCTGCTGGCCGGCCTTGGCGTCAAAAGCCTGGTGCTGACCAACGCCGCCGGGGCACTCGACCCCCACTTCGCCGCCGGCGGCCTCATGCGCGTCACCGACCACATCAACCTGACCGGCCGCAACCCGCTCATTGGCCCGAACGACGACGGGGCCGGACCACGCTTCCCGGACATGAGCCAGGCCTATGACCGCCGTCTGGGCGAACTCGCCGACGCCAAGGCCCTGGAACTGGGCCTGCGTCTGGAACGCGGCGTCTACGCCGGCGTGCTGGGGCCAAGCCTGGAAACCCCGGCCGAAACCCGCATGCTGCGCCTGCTCGGCGCCGACGCCGTGGGCATGTCCACCGTCACCGAAGTCATCGCCGCCCGCCACCTGGGACTTTCCGTGCTGGCCATCTCGTGTCTCACCAACGTCAACCTGCCCGACTGCATGGCCGAAACCACCCTGGAAGCCGTCATCGCCACGGCCAAACGCGCGGAAGGGGAGCTGACGCGGCTACTTACAGCAGTGATTCCAGAGTGTTAGACAAAGAGAAGAAGCCTCCGGCGGCCAAAGGGGCTGAGCCCCTTTGGAAACCCCACTTGGGAGAAGTTTTTCAGGGGTTCTTGGCGAGGGTTGGCAATCTTGTCGGCTGAGGGCCGGGAAAACAGTCTTCACCCTTGACGCGGACCACCGTTGCTCCGGCAGCCGGCCAGCCTCCCTGCAACCACCCATAACCCACTGAAAATTTTCCCATCAAGGGGGTCCGGGGGGGATTATCCCCCCCGGCCGCCGGAGGCATTCTTCATTCTTCATTCTTCATTCTTCATTCTTCAGTCTTCCCGCCCCCGGCAGGCGCGGCAAAGGCCACCGCGCCCCGGCGACCGAGCTGGCGCAAAAATTCCGCCACGGCCAGCCGGGCCTCGTCGGCATCGAGCTTATAGCGCGCGGCCAGGGCCGCGCCGATCTCCCCCACTGTGGTCCGGCCATCGATCATGCGCCAGACAAAGGAGCCGATGGCGTCGAGTTCCACGGTCTTGCGCAGCACCCGGCCGTCCCAGGCCCCGAAGCGCCGGGCCAGTCCGGCCAGGGCCGGCCGCACCGACACCGGCACGGACAGCCGCACCAGCCCGCCGACCGTCTCGCTGGCCTGCACGTCGCGGCTTGGCGTCGGGGCCAGGGCCAGGGCCTCGTCCCGGCTCATGACCGGCGCGGGCGGTTTTTTCGAACTAAAGGGAAACACAGTGCGCCGCCGTTTCGGCCAGCCAGCCGGGGTCGATGGGTTTGGGGGCGGTCGCGGCCGCGCCGAGGAGCTTGTCGGCGGCCTGGTCGTGGCGCAGCACGGCCAGCCGGGCCGGCCGGCCGCACAGGCGCAGCAGGCGTTGCCCGAGGCCGGCTCCTTGCCGCTCGGCCAGCCACACGGCCGGGGAGCGGTCCAGAGTCGCGGCGGTGGCCGCGACGTCCGGGTCGAAGCCGAAGCCCTGGGCGGCCAGACGGGCCAGGCTGTCCCGGGCCAGCAGCACCTCGGCCGGGGCCAGGCGCAGGATGTCCAGGCGGCGGCGGCCGGAGGCGAAATGCAGGCTGAAACGCCCTGGAGCAAAGTGAAAAGAGGCTAGCATAAACCCCGGAGGCGGGGTATATCCCAGACCAAAAACAGCAAAGGCCGGCGGTCCGGGATCGTGATGGGAGAGACTCCCCAGAACGGCCGCGATCTCGGCCACCCGTTGCCGACTTGGCCCCTCCGGGCCGCCATATCCCTGAAACACCGCGGCCAAACCGCAGTCCGGACAAAAAAGCGCCGCCCCGAGTCCAGCGTGTTCGCCCGTGCTCCAGGCGATGGGCATGGATTCGAAGGCGGTCAACCGGGCCAGCCAGGCGTCGGGCAAGGCCTCGGCCCGTTTGGCCCGACCCTTGGGGGTCATGGCCCGGAACGCGGCTTCCATGCCGTCGCGGCCGGCTTGTTGCCGCCATTTGAGTTCGAAGGCCGGACCGGCCCCGTCCTCGAAAAGCAGATAGCCCAGGCCCAGGCGGGTGGGCCGCCAGGCGGACGGCACGGCCAGTCGCAAGCCGTTCCAGGCCACGGGTGTTACGGGGGCGTCTTGTGGCGTCATGCCGGCAGTCTAGGCCATGGGCCGGGCCGGGGCAAGGCGTGGGGTCAACGCGGGGCGAGCAGGAGCACCGCGCTGCCGGTCAGGCACAGGGCCGCGCCGGCCAGGTCGAAGCGGTCCGGGGTCTGGCCTTCGACCAGCCCCATCCAGGCCAGGGAGGCCAGGATGTAGATCCCGCCGTAAGCCGCGAAGATGCGCCCGGCGGCTGGGGCTTCGACCCGCGTCAGGGCCAGGGCGAAGCCGGCCAGGGAGAGCAGTCCGGGGATGAGCAGCCAGGGCGAGCGGCCCAGGCGCAGCCAGGCGTAGAAGGCGTAACAGCCGGCGATTTCGCCCACGGCGGCCAGACAGTACCAAAAAGCGGCGCGCGTCATGGCCGCAAGCTGCGCCCGTTCTACAAAATTGTCCAGGTACGTTCCCGGGGCGCCACGCTGGCCCGCGCCCTGGAATCCGGGACGAAAAAAAAAGCGCGGCCGCCCAACGGGCGGCGACTGGAGACCGCGTCTTGGGGGGACGCCTAGCGGGCGCGCCTGGCCGCAGCAGGGCATCCACACGACAACACATTGAAAATAAGCAATATTTTGAGAACGCTTCGGTCCACTGCTGCCGCCTGCGCCGGCACGTCCCCCGTGTCGGGCTCCGACACCCGTGTGCCGGGTTGCGACAGCCCAATATTTCCTTTTGCGCGACAGCCAGAGCAATCGCAAGAATTAACAATACCGAAAACATTACAAACTTGAAATGTTACAAAAATCTCTCTTTCAGGTAAGGAGTGCGGGCGTCTTTCTCAAAAAATTTGCCAGCGTTCCCCGAACCGACAAAATTGACACCGAACTGTATGACAAAATTGTCGCAGCACAGAGCTTTTGCCGCGAAGCTGCTCTGAGCGGCTCAAAAAGTTGTTTCTTTCAGGACCATTACCGACATGGTCCCAACGTTGCAAGGTGCCTGGCATCATTCGTAACGCAATCCGTCTCCCGGAGGTTCCCCATGCTCGTACCTTTCGATTCATCGTAACCGAAACGGCTGCAAGCCGCATGGCGGCAACGGAACATGGCCGACACTCCTGTCGGTAGAACCCCAGGCTACGGAGACAAACATGAAAAAAGGCATCCTCACCATACTGTTGGCCCTCTTTTTGACCACCCTGGCCCTGCCGCTTACGGTCCTGGCCGAAGACGCCCCCGCTCCGGTTCCCGATCCCTCGGGCGCGTCCATCGGCACCGCCGCCGACGTCATCGGCGCCACGGCCGGCGCGCCCACCAAGGAAGATATGGAGGCCCTGTCCCCCAAGGAACCCTTGGCCGCCAAACTGGCCGATGTGGTCGGCCATAACCGCATCGCCATCAACATGGTCTGGACGCTCATCTGCGGCTTCCTGGTCATGTTCATGCAGGCCGGCTTCGCCCTGGCCGAAACCGGTTTCACCCGGGCCAAAAACGCCGGCCACACCATGGCCATGAACATGATGGTCTACGGCATCGGCATGCTCGGCTACTGGATCTGCGGCTTCGCCCTGCAGATGGGCGGCGTGGGCGGCGTGGCCACCCTGGGCGGCGCGCAGATGCTGGCCAACGAATTCACCATCACCATCGGCGGCAACGAGTTCGGCCTCTTTGGCACCACCGGATTTTTCCTGTCCGGGGTGTCCTACGACGCCGTGGTCTTCTCGGTGTTCCTGTTCCAGATGGTCTTCATGGACACCACCGCCACCATCCCGACGGGCACCATGGCCGAGCGTTGGACGTTTAAGTCCTTCGTCCCCTACGCCTTTTTCATCTCCATGTTCGTCTATCCCCTCTACGCCAACTGGGTCTGGGGCGGCGGCTGGCTGTCCGCCCTGGGCAAGATGTACGCCCTGGGCCACGGCGTGGTCGACTTCGCCGGTTCCTCGGTGGTGCACATGACCGGCGGCGTGGCCGCCCTGGCCGGCGGCATCGTGCTCGGACCGCGCCTGGGCAAGTACCGTGCCGACGGCACCCCGGTGGCCATTCCCGGCCACCACATCCCCATGGCCGTGGCCGGCTGCTTCATCCTGGCCTTCGGCTGGTTCGGCTTCAACGCCGGCTCCACCCTGGCCGGCGGCGACCTGCGCATCGGCGTCATCGCCGTCAACACCATGCTGGCCTCGGCCGCCGGCGCGTTTTCCGCCATGATGTACATGTGGATGTTCTACGGCAAGCCCGACATCTCCATGTCCGCCAACGGCCTGCTGGCCGGCCTAGTCGCCATCACCGCCCCCTGCGCCTTCGTCAACTCGGTCTCGGCCGTCGTCATCGGCGCCATCGCCGGCGTGTTGCTGTGCGTCAGTGTCTTCTTCGTCGAGCGCACGCTCAAGGTCGACGACCCGGTCGGCGCCATCTCCGTCCACGGCGTCAACGGCGCGTTCGGCCTGCTGTGCGTGGGCCTCTTCTCCGACGGCACCTACGGCGACGCCTTGAACGGCGTGGCCGGCGGCGTCACCGGCCTGTTCTACGGCGACGGCAGCCAGCTCATCGCCCAGCTCATCGGCATCACCACCAACATCGTGTTCGTCTTCATCGTCATGTACGCCTTCTTCAAGATTCTGGACCTGATCATCCCCCTTCGTGTAAAGCCTGAGCACGAGCTGGAAGGACTGGATCAGCACGAAGTGGCCGTGACCGCCTATCCGGAATTCGTCCTGCAGAAAACCCATCGTTAACCACGGGGGATACCATGAAAAAAATCGAAGCCATCATCAAGCCGTTCAAGCTCGACGAAGTCAAGGACGCACTGGACGCTCTGGGCGTGCATGGCCTCACCGTCACCGAAGTGCGCGGCTACGGCCGCCAGAAGGGCCATGTCGAGGCGTATCGCGGCATCGAATACCAGGTGCAGTTCAACGCCAAGGTGAAACTCGAAGTGGTGGTGTCCGACGGACTGGCCGAGAAGGTCGTGACCGCCATCCGCGAAACCGCCAACACCGGAGCCATCGGCGACGGCAAGATCTTCATCTATCCCATGGAGGGCGTGGTGCGCATCCGTACCGGCGAAACCGGCGACGCCGCCATCTAGCCCGTCAGCCCCTTCCGGCAGCGCGGAACGACCCGCGCCGCCACTACACAAAAAACGCAGGGAACGGCAGCAATGCCGTTCCCTGCGTTCGTTTCCGGGACACGGTCCGGCCGCCGCCGAGACAATTTGATCTAGGTCATATCCCTGCCGCCGCCCCTGTGGCAGACTGCCCGGCAGGAGGACACGCCATGCCTGTCAACAACGACGCCCCAGCCCGGCCCGGCAACCTAGCCGAAGCGGACATCCTCGAAGCCATGCGCGGCCTTGGCGGCTACCTGGACATCTCCCCGGCAGATGCCCTGGCCATCTACCGCCTGGCCTACGACCACGCCCTGGCCCGGCTTGGCCGGGACGTGCCTGTTCGCGACATCATGACCGCCCGGGTGGTTCTGGTCGCCCCGGGTTCCACGGCCCTGGAAGCGGCCCGGACCATGGCCGAGGCCGGGGTCTCGGGTCTGCCAGTGTGCCAGGGGAACGCGGTGGTCGGCGTACTGTCGATCAAGGATCTGCTGCGCCTGCTGGCCCTGCCGGCCCAGGCCTCCCCGGCGGCGTTGACCGCCCGGCTCCTCTCCCCCGCCGACTGCGCCGGGCGTCCAGCTGCCCCGGCTCTGGGCCAGACGCCGGTAGCGACCCTGATGACCAGCCCGGCCGTGGTCGTCGCCCCGGACACTCCACGCTCCGAAGCGGCCCGGATCATGGCCGAACGGAGCGTCAACCGCCTGCCCGTGGTCGATGCCGCCGGGCTGTGCGGCATCGTCAGCCGGGGCGATGTGGTGCGATCCTGCCGGGGCGCGGCGACCGGGTGTCCGTTATGAGGCTGCTGCAAAAAATGCGCGGCGCGGGCACGAGTCCGCCCCGGGTGGGGACAGCCGAAATCGTCTGGTCGTTCGTCGGAGCCTTGGCCGGCATCGCGGCGGTGGCCTTTCTCCATGAGCGTGTGGCCGATCCGGCCGGACTGTCCATGCTCATCGGTTCGTTCGGGGCTTCGGCCGTGCTGCTCTACGGAGCGCCCAAAAGCCCTCTTGCCCAGCCGCGAAACCTCATCGGCGGACATGTCCTCTCGGCCCTGGTCGGCGTGACCGTGCGCCTGGCCCTGCCCACTCCGGGCTGGCTGGCGTGCGCCCTGGCCGTGGCCCTGGCCATCGCCGTCATGCACGCCACCGGCACGCTCCACCCCCCGGGCGGGGCCACGGCGCTCATTGCCGTGACCGGCGGCCCGAAAATCATTGCCCTGGGCTACCTTTATGTCCTTGTCCCGGTGCTCTCCGGAGCCCTGGTCATGCTGGTCGTCGCCTTGCTGGCCGTCAACGCGGCCCCGACCCGACGGTATCCCGAATACTGGCTTTAGGCTCGCAAATCGAGTTCCAGGCGCAGGTTGTCGCGCACGATGGTGTAGCGGTCGTCGGGCACCCGCTCGGTCACCCGAAAGCCGGCCTTCTCATAGAGCCGGCGCGAGGCAGGCAGGCCGTCCACGGTCCACAGGAACACCCGGGGGATCTGCTGCTCCCGGCACCACTGGAGGGCTTGGGCGAGCAGCGCCTTGCCGGCTCCGCAGCCGTGGCAGGCCGGGTCCACGATGAAAAACCGCAGTTGCGCCCCTTCCGCGAGCTGGCGGCGGCCATAGATGCTGATGGATCCGATGCAGCGTCCCTCGCGGTTGGCCGTCAGCACCAGATCGTGGCGTGGATCGTAGCCTTCGAGAAATTCCGCGAATTCCCGGGCGACGAGCGCCTCGAACGGCGCGCCCGAGCCCCAGGCATCGGCATAGTAGCAGCCGTGCAGTTCGGCCACCCGGCCGATGAGCCCCGGCTCGTAGCCCCGGCGGATGACCACGCCCGTCTCGCCCTGCGTTGCTTTCGAGTCCATAACGCCCTCCCGACCCTCCGCTTTCTCCGCACGCATCACGCCCTCCCCGCCAGCGGTTTCGCCCCGGCCCAGAG
>JBKICS010000442.1:0-8192 GCA_046567015.1 Acidobacteriota bacterium
TCTCAGTGCACGTAGACGTCGGGGTCGGCCGTCCGATCGAGTCCGGCAAAGCCCGTGGCCAGATATTCCGCCATCGTGCCCCTCCGACAACGGTTCTTAGCCTTGCGGGAAAAGCCGCGCCCCATCGGACGCGTCTTCCACCCGGTAGCCCAGGGCCTCGATGGCAGCACGAAGCGCGTCGGCCCGGGCGAAATCCTTGCCCTGTCGGGCGGCCGCCCGCTCCGCGACCAACCGGGCGGCCTCCTTCGGCCAGTGGGGACGCGGCACGGGCAACCGGGCCGGGTCGAGCAGGGCCAGGGCGGCGTCGGCCCGGCCAAGGGCCGCGAGCAGCCGGGCAGCGTCGCCGGACGGCAGCCCCCCGGCGGCCAGCCCGGCGTTTGCGTAGCGGCAAAAGGCGAACAATGCCGGCCAGAAATGGTACACGGCCAAATCGTCGGCCAGGGCGGCGTCCAGGGCCGCTTCCAGGCGCTCGGCCTCGGCGGCCGTGGCCTGCCCCGGCGCGCTCTCGCCGGTGGCGGCCAGGCTCAGGTTGGCAGCCAGTTCCTGGACCCGGTTGCGGTTGCGTTCCCACATGGCCAGGGCGTCCGGGCTGGCGACCAGCGGCTTGTGGTAGCTCGTTGAAAGCAGCCAGGCCCGGATGGCCAGGGAATGGACGCCGTAGCCCAGCAGATCAAGAAGGCCCGGGACGCCCTCGGCCCCTTCCCGGCCAGCCACCCGGCCGCCGGCCAGCCAGGCCGCCGGGGAAAGCCCGGCCCCGCCGGCCCAGATGGCGCGCAGGTTTTCCAGATGCGGGAAGGTCTTGTCCTCGTCGGTGACGACCACGGTGACGGCAGGCAGCGCCTTGGCCGCCGCCGCAGCCATCTGCAGAAACCAGCTCGGCCGCACGTTGCCCCAGGGCGTGACCAGCACGTCGCCGGCCTTGAGGTCTTTTAGGCTCACGCGTTTGAGCAGCGTGAAATCCTGGGGATGGTCCTTGGCGTAGGAATCGAGGTCAACGGTCTTGCCGAGGGCCAGCTTGGTCATGTCCAGGCCAAGCAGCCGGCCGTAGGCCTTGTCGCGGGCCACGTCGAAATAGACGCTGCGCAGCTTCTCGTAGGCCAGCCCCTTGTCCATGAGCTTTCGGGTCATGGCGAGGCCCTCGTCAAGCGCCTCCCCGGCCAGGGGAAAGGCCGCCCCGGTCACGCCCAAAAGCGCGGCATGGGCGGCCACGCGCTCCCGGGCGGCTTCGGCGAAATCCCGGCACTTGAGCCCCGCCGCCCGCGACGCCTCCAGGCAACGGTCCTCGAGATCGGCCAACCCCACGGCCAGGGCCGGTTTCGCGCCGCCGCGCGCCAGGGCCCGGCCCAGGACGTCGAGCACCACCACCCGCCGCCAGGCATCCAGATCGCCGGGATCGGACAGGGGCGGCCCGAAGGTGAACAGTCCGGGCGTTGCCGCCGCCGGATCGAGATAGACCGGCGAGGCCGCCCCGACGCTGCCGAGGGCCACGCCCTTTTTCTCGGGCACGGCAAAAAGCGTGGTGGAGAGGTAGCGCTCGCCGCTGTCGGCCAGAATGACCACGATCAGGCCCGAAGTGAGCTCCGCAGCCAGCCGCACGGCCGCGGCCATGGCCGCCCCGCCGCTCATGCCGACGAGCAGGCCCTCTTCCCGGGCCAGCCGCCGGGCCATGGCGAAAGCCTCGTCGTCCTCCACCGGCACGATGGCGTCCAGGGCGTGCTTGTCGAAAATACCCGGCGGATAGGATTCCTGCATGTTTTTAAGACCCTGGATCTTGTGCCCGGGCCTGGGCTCCACCGCGATGACCTGGCAGGCGGGATTTAATTCCTTGAGCTTTTTAACCAACCCCATGGCCGTGCCCGAGGTGCCAAGGGCCGCCACCACATGGCTGGCCTTGCCCTCGGATTCCTCGAAAATCTCCACGGCGGTTGCGGCGTAATGGGCCTCGATGCTGGCCGGGTTGTTGAACTGGTCCATGAGCACGTAGCGCTCCGGCTCCTCCCGGGCGAGCCGGTAGGCTTCCTCGATGGCCCCGTCGGTGCCGAGGTTGCCCGGGGTGAGCACGATTTCCGCGCCGTAGGCCCGCATGATGCGCTTTCTCTCCTCCGAGGCCGAGGCCGGCATGAGGAGCTTTAACTTGTAGCCCTTGACGGCGCAGACCATGGCCAGCCCGATGCCGGTGTTGCCGGAGGTGGCTTCGATGACCGTGCGCCCGGGCGTCAGTTCTCCGGCGCGTTCGGCCGCCTCGATCATGGCCAGCCCCACCCGGTCCTTGATGGAGCCGCCGGGGTTTCGCATCTCGATCTTGGCGCAAATGGTCACGCCCGGGTTGGGACACAACCGGTTCATGCGCACAAGGGGCGTTTTGCCGACCAGGGACAGCACGGAATCATGAATCATCGCACGCCTCGCTAAATAGAGCCCGGTGGCTTCCGGGCTGGGCCAGTGGTAGGCAAAAAATCCGCAACCGGCAAGGGTGGCAGGGAATTTGCTTAAGCTACGGCACCACAACCAAGGATAGGGTCATGGAGATCAACAAGTACCTTGCCGACAACCTTGCCTTCCTGGCCGAGTCCGGCGCGCCCATCGCCCGCTGGCTGGCCGAGCGCAATCCCGATCCGGCCATTGTCCACGAACGGCTGCATCGAAACCAGGGCGGCATCGTCGACTGGCGCATGGACGACGGCCAGGACATCTTTTCCAAGCTGCCGCCGCCGTTTTTCTACAAGGACTGGCAGCCGGTTGAAAAGCTCGAAGGGGCGGCCTCCATCATCATCGGCACGGCTCTTGGCTATGGGCTCAACCACGTGCTCACCGGCACCCCCAACTCCCACAAGGTGCTGGTGGTGGAGCCGCGCCCGGAAATGCTCATCGCCTGTCTCGGGCAGACCGATTATCGGCCGTTCCTTAGCCATGGCAAGCTGCGATTCGTGCCCCCGGACGCGTCGTCCATCGAGGCGGCCCTGCAAACCCTGGATGTGAGCTTCCTTTTTTCGCGTATTTACCTGCGAAGCGACCTGGCCTGCAAGCAGATGGGGCCGGAGTATGCCCGGATGGCCGAGCTGACCAAGGCCAAGATGGAAAGCCTGTCCGTGGAGCTGACCACCCTTCGCCACAAGCAGGAGGTCATGGTCGGCAACGAACTGCGCAACTACGGCCGGGCCATGGACGAAGGCAGTCTGGCCCGGGTGGCCGGCATGGCCAAAGGTTTGACGGCCGTGCTGCTCGGCGCGGGGCCGTCCCTGGCCGAGTACGCCCCGGTGCTGCGCCGCTGCCGCGACAAGGGCTTTTACGTCGCCGCCTTGCAGACCCTGCCGGCCCTGGAACGCCTGGGCATCAAGCCCGACCTCTGCCTGGCCATCGATTTCAACGACTTCCTGCTGGGCTGCCTGGAGAACCTGTCCGACCCGGACTTTGCCGCCGACATCCCGTTTATCTATTCCACCAAGATGGCCCCGGCCGTCCTGGCCCGCTATCCCGGGCCGAAAATCCCGCTCTGGACCCAGGGCGGCATCGGCACCTACGTTCTGCGCGACCAGGAGCTGGTTCTGGACGCCGGCGGCAACGTCACCGTCACCCTGGAGCGCTTCCTGTCCTGGGCCGGGGCCGAACGCTTCATCCTGGCCGGCTGCGATCTGGCCTGGCAGGGCCGGACCACCCACGTGGAGGGCCACCACAACGCCCTGGAAGACCACGCGTTCAATCCCCAAAACGACGTGCAGCTGACCAACCTCAAGGGCGAGACGATTTACACCCACCTGGCTTTTCTGGCGGCCAAGCGCGACCTCGAAAAGGACATCCGCGCCTCCAAGGCCGCCTTCTTCAATCTCTACGGCGGCGGCGTGGTCATCGAGGGGACGACGAACATCGGCCCGGACGAGCTCGAATCCGGCGACCTGCTGGCCAGCCAGGGCATCGCCCGGGAAGTGTTCCTGGACGCCCTGACCCGGGCGTCGCGGCCCCGCACCCGGCCGGTGTTCGCGGCCAAGGCCGATATCTGGGCCAGTTCGCTCAAAAACGCCTCGCGCCGGTTGGAAAAGCTCATGCGCAAGGCCGACAAGCACCAGGGGGAAATCCGGGAACTGCTGTCCCAGATCCAGTTCTTCAGCCGCCACGATCCGCTGTACATGCCCTATCTCTACAACGAGATCATGGACTTGGCGGGGCTCGTCCAGGCCAAGGCCCGCTACGGCGTCAAGGAATTGGCGACGTTCAAGGCCATCCGCCAACGCATCCTGACCAAGATCCGGGAAATCGACACCAGCCTGGCCCCGTCCAGCACCTGGGCGGCATAGGGCGAGGGGGAGAAGGCGAAAGAATGCCTCCGGCGGCCAAAGGGCAGTGCCCTTTGGAAACCCACCTGGAAAGCAAGGCTTTTGGGGGGAGCGGCCGTGCGCGACCGTTTGGAAATTTTCCCTTTTGCAGGGGTCCGGGGGGATCATCCCCCCGGCCGCCGGAGGCGTTCCCCCTTCTTCTCTCACCCCTACCCTACACCAGGGCCGCGTCCACGATGCCCCGAAGCGTGCGGGCCGCTGCCTGGGAATCGGCCGCCGAACAGATCGCCGACACCACCGCCAGACCGGCGACACCCATGGCCATGACCGACGCGGCATTTACCGCCGCCAACCCGCCGATTGCCGACGCCTCCGCCAGCCCAACGTCCGGGGCAGCCCAGCCTGTACTCCTGCATGTTGCGTCCACCTGGTGCGCGAGGCGGATGTGCCGCACTCATGCTTGGTGGCACAATGGCGACAAGGGAAACCAACCGTATTTACGCATTCAACTTTTTCCGACTTGATTCTATACGCGTTCCGTATTTATATACCCATTACGTGGAGCCCCCTCTGCCCCAGGGCCATACGTCGACCGCAGCTCGCCCAGTCTGTCGGTTGGTAAATATTTATTTTTCAATCAAGCCTTTTTCATTGCATTGCTGTCGTCCTCGCATCAGACCCTTGAGTTCCAATGATAAAACAAAGGACAGCCCCGTGAACTGGTCAAGTTGCAAACTCTGCGTAAAGATTATGCTTGGTTTTGGCGTCGTCTCGTGCGTATTCCTCGCGACTTCCTCAATCACAATGTATGAATTCAGCGAGATTAAAGAGCATGCGCTGGAAGCCTTAACTACCGGCGATGTTTCAAGTCTCCTTCTCGAACGAGAGATCGACCATCTGAAATGGGCACAAACGGTAAACAACTATGTACACGATGCGAACCAGAAAGAACTGAACGTCTCTACAGATGACACGAAATGCGCATTTGGAAAATGGTATTACGGCACCGGCCGCAAGCAGCTTGAGGAAGCCATTCCGGCCACGGCCCAGCTCCTGACCAGCATCGAAGAGCCACACCGCAAACTCCACGAATCCGCCATCGCCATCCAAAAGCTCAAGGACGGCAAGGATCTCCAGGGAGCAGTCGCGACCTACAACTCACAGACCCAGGCCAGCCTTGGCAATGTCCAGAAGATATTGCAGTCACTGCGCGAGATGGTGAACAAGGAAGTCGCGACAAGCAAGCAGGAGCTGCTCAGACACATCAGTTCGGCCACGACCATCACCATCGCCGCCACCCTGGGCGCGCTGGTCATCAGCTTCCTGCTGGCCCGGCTTATCGCCCTGTCCATCGTCAAGCCGCTCAGGAAATTGGTGGAGTATTCCTCCGAGATCGGCAAGGGCAACCTCGACGCGCCCAATACCATTCGGCAAAAGGACGAAGTAGGCCAGCTCTCCGACGCCTTGACCGGCATGGTCGACCATCTGAAGGAAAAAATCGTTTATGCCCAGGAACAGTCCGCCGAGGCCGAGAAACGCTCGCTTGAGGCCGAGGCCGCTCTGCGGGAGAGCGAGGCCAAGGACGCCGAGGTGCGCAATCTCCTCACGAACATGCAGGCCGTGGCGGCCGAGGCGACCGCCCTGTCCGAGGATTTGAGCGTGTATTCCGAGCGTCTCGCCGCCCAGTTCGAACAGGTGAAACACGGCAGCGAGGTGCAAAAGTCCCGCTTGATGGAAGCGTCCACGGCCATGGAGCAAATGAACGCCACGGTGCAGGAGGTCGCCCAGAGCGCCGGATCGGCGGCCGAGAGTTCGCAACGCGCCCAGGATAAGGCCCAGGACGGCGCGGCCATCGTGTCCAAGAGCATAGCGTCCATCGAAAAGGTCAACGACCTTTCCTCGCGGCTGCGCAGCGAGCTGACGGCCCTGGGCGGCCAAGCCGAATCCATCGGCCAGGTCATGAACGTCATCAGGGACATCGCCGACCAGACCAATCTGCTGGCCTTAAACGCCGCCATCGAGGCGGCCCGGGCCGGCGAGGCCGGGCGCGGCTTCGCGGTCGTCGCCGACGAAGTGCGAAAGCTCGCCGAGAAGACCATGGGCGCGACGCATGAGGTGGGGACCAAGATCGCGTCCATCCAACAGGCGGTGCAGGCCAACATCACCAATATGGCCCAGGCAGCCACGGCCATCGAGGATTCCAACCGCCTCGCCGCCGATTCGGGCGATTCACTGGAGGAGATCCTCAAGTTCGCCAGCACCAACGCCGGGCTGGTGCAGAGCATCGCCACGGCGGCCGAGGAACAGTCGGTCACATCCGGCGAGATCAACGAGATCATTGCCGATGTCAGCGGCATCGCGGCCGAAACCGAGGCCGGGATGCACGACTCCGTGCATATCATCCAAAACCTGGCGGGAATGGTCAGCGGCCTGCGCGGCATCATCGACCGGCTGCAAGGCGACAACGGCCATCACGGCGCGGCACCCGTCGGCCGTCTCGGGCGGCAAGACGCGCCGGCCTTGGCCGCCGCACGGCGTAGCTAAGGCCAGGCCCGGGCCGCCGTACAAACCAGCCCGTGGGGGCGGCAAGGCGTAGCCAAGCCGATGCCCCTACGGGCGGCCGCTGCGCCCGGATCGGGCCGCGTCCACGATGCCCCGAAGCGTGCGGGCCGCTGCCTGGGGATCGGCCGCCGAACAGATCGCCGACACCACCGCCACTCCGGCCGTGCCCGTGGCCATGACCGAGGCGGCATTGGCCGCCGTCACCGCGCCGATGGCCACCACCGGCACCTCGGCCAGGGCCAGCATCCGGGCCAAGCCGGTGAGCCCCTGGGGCGCGCCGGCGTCGAGCTTGGTCGTGGTGGCGAATACCGGCCCGGCCCCGAGATAATCCACCGGCAGGCCCCGGGCGGCCCGGGCTTCGTCCTCGCCGGTGACGGACAGCCCCACGATCCTGCCCGGCCCGAGCAGGGCGCGGACGTCGGCCGGATGCATGTCGTCCTGGCCCACATGCACGCCGTCGGCGTCCACCGCCTGGGCCACGTCCACCCGGTCGTTTATGATCAGGCGCGCCCCAAGCGGCCGCAAGAGCGCAACGAGCCCCCGGGCCAGTTCCACGAACTCCCGGGTGGCGGCCCGCTTTTCCCGCAGCTGCACCAGCCGGACACCGCCGGCCACGGCCCGGCCCACCACGTCGAACAAATCACGCCCGCCAAGCGCCCCCCGGTCCGTGACCAGATACAGCCCCAGGTCGAAATCGGGCGGCCTCACGAGGCGCTCCTCGCCCCGGCCGCGATGTCGGCTTCGGTGAGCGCGTAAAGCAGGTCGAGAAAGCGCACGGCCAGGCTGCCCGGTCCGGCGACGCCATTGGAAGCCAGGCCGCCGGCGGCGGCCATGACCGCCATGGCATGGGCCGTGGCGGCCAAGCGGTCCGGGTTGACGGCCAAAAACGCCCCGACAAGGGCGGTTGCGGCGCAGCCCATGCCGGTCACCCGGGTCATGAGGATGTCGCCGCCGGCCAGTTCCAAGGTCTTCCCGCCGTCCGTGACCACGTCGATCTCGCCGCTGACGCAGACCACGCAGCCAAGCTCCCGGGCCAGGACTGCGGCGGCCCCGGCCGCGTCGCGACTGGCGTGCAGGCTGTCCACCCCCTTGGAGGCGGCCTTGGTCCCGGCCAGAAACAGGATCTCCGAGGCATTGCCCCGGATGACGGCCGGACGGGCCGTTTCGAGCAGCCTACCCGCCACCTCGCGCCGCCGGGAGGTGGCCCCCACGGCCACCGGATCGAAGGCCAGCGGCACGCCGGCCGCCTTGGCGGCGGCGGCGGCAGCGAGCAGGCTCTCCGTGTTCTCGTCGCCCGGCGTGCCCATATTGAGCACTACGGCCCGGGCCAGGCCGGCCAGTTCGGCGGCGTCGCCGGGA
>JBKICS010000443.1:0-716 GCA_046567015.1 Acidobacteriota bacterium
GGGGGCACCACGGCCCGGTCCCCGACGGTCAGCCGCAGGCGCTCGCTCGGGTCATGAAGCTGCACGGCGGCCAGGCCGGCCAGACAGAAGGTCGTATCCGTCACCTGCCCATGGCTATGGGCCGGGATGGCCTGTCCCGGGTCCAGGGTCATGACCGAGACCTTGGCCTCGGCGGTTTCCAGGATGGTTTCCTTGGCGGCGATGCGGTAGGGCGGCGGGTTTGCCATGCACGTCCCCCGGGGGTTGCGATCGGTTCGGGGCGGTCCTCGGCGGCTGGAAGGCGGCCCGCGCCAAGCGCCGAGCCCGGTTCCAAAGCGCTTGCCGGCACTACGGAAACGGCGGGCCTGCACCCGCCCGGGACAATTGGGCGGCGGTCGGGCGTATGGCCGACCGCCGCCAGAAGGAAAAAGCCCGGACTAGCGTTCCAGGGCGACGAGGTCTTCGTAGGTTTCCCGGCGACGGGCCACGGTCACCGCCCCGCCGTCCACCAGGATCTCGGCCGCCCGGGGGCGGGAGTTGTAGTTCGAGGACATGGTGAAGCCGTAGGCGCCGGCGGAAAAAACCGCCAGCAGTTCGCCCGGGGCCACGGCCGGGATGTTGCGGTCCCGGGCCAGGAAGTCGCCGGATTCGCAGATGGGGCCGACCACGTCCACGTTGAGCTCGGCCCGGCCGGCCGGGCGCACCTCGCGGATGGCGTGGTAGGAATCGTAGAGCGA
>JBKICS010000443.1:726-8631 GCA_046567015.1 Acidobacteriota bacterium
GATCAGGTCGTTCATGGCCGCGTCCACGATGATGAAGTCCTTGCTCGGGGTCTTTTTGGTGTAGACCGCCTCGGTGACCAGGATGCCGGCGTTGCCGACGATGACCCGGCCGGGTTCGAGAACGAGCGTCAGCGGCAGGTCGCCGAGCACCTTGGTCAGGGCCTGGCCGAACTCGCTGGGGTGCGGCGGCTCTTCCTCGTTGTACTGGATGCCCAGGCCGCCGCCGAGGTCGAGGTAGGTCGTCTCGATGCCCATGGCGGTGAGCTTGTCCCGGAAGGCCAGGATCTTGTCCAGGGCCTCAAGGAAAGGGGAAATGGAGGTGAGCTGGGAGCCGATGTGGCAGTCGATGCCGACCGGGGTCACGCCCGGCAGATCCCGGGCCTTGGCGTAGGCGGCCAGGGAGTGCTCGATGTCCAGGCCGAATTTGTTCTTTTTGAGCCCCGTGGAAATATAGGGATGGGTCTTGGGGTCCACGTCGGGGTTGATGCGGATGCTCACCTTGGCGGTCTTGCCCAGGCGCACGGCGATGTCGCTTAGGCGTTCGAGTTCGCCGGTGGATTCCACATTGAACATGAGGATGCCGGCGGTGAGCGCCGCCTCGATCTCGGCCGCCCGTTTGCCGACGCCGGAATAGACGATCTTGGCCGGATCGACGCCGGCGGCCAAGGCCCGGTAGAGCTCGCCGCCGGACACGATGTCCATGCCCGCGCCCTGCTCGGCCAGGGTTTTAAGCACCGACAGATTGGAATTGGCCTTGACGGAATAGCAGGTGAGATGGGGCAGACCGTTAAACGCCGAGTCAAAGGCACTGAAATGGCGGCGCAGGGTGGCGGCGCTGTAGACATAGAGCGGGGTGCCGTAGGCCGCGACCAGGGTCGAAACGGGCACGTCCTCGGCGTAGAGCTCGCCGCCACGGTACTCGAAATGATGCATGGTGCAAATCTCCTTAACAGGCATTGCCGCCGTAGCGACCTTTCCAGTCGCAAAGCAGGGTCAGAGCCTCGAGCGGCGTCATTCGATCTAGTTCGAGGCGGGACAATTCGTCAAGAAGCACGGTCCCGACGTCGGGCAGCGGGGCAGGGGGCTGTCCGGTCTCGGGGCTCGGGACGGCGATGAGCCCCGGCAGGCTCGGCTGGCCGCGTTCCCGGGAGCCTCGGACAGCCTGGCCCGGATCGCGGCTGCGCTCCAGTTCCTCCAAAAGCTCCCTGGCCCGCTTGACCACGTTTCGCGGCACGCCGGCAAGCCGGGCCACTTCCACGCCGTAGCTGCGGTCCGCCGGCCCGGGCAGCAGGCGGCGCAGGAAAATGATGTCGCCCTTCCATTCCTTGACCGCGATGTTGAAATTGCGCAGTCCCGGCAGCCGGCCTTCCAGGGCGGTCAGCTCATGGTAGTGGGTGGCGAACAGCGTGCGCACACCGTGCCCGTCGTCGCGGCCGCACAGCTCCTCGACCACGGCCCAGGCCAGGGCCAGGCCGTCGAAGGTGGCTGTGCCGCGTCCGATCTCGTCCAGGATAACCAGGCTGCGCTTGCCGGCCTGGCGCAAGATGCGGGCCGTCTCCATCATCTCGACCATGAAGGTGGACTGGCCCTGGGCCAGGTTGTCCGAGGCCCCGACCCGGCAAAAGACCCGGTCGACCAACCCGATGGTCGCCTTGGCCGCCGGCACGAAGGAGCCGATCTGGGCCAGGATGGCGATGATGGCGGTCTGGCGCAGGACCGTGGATTTGCCGGCCATGTTGGGCCCGGTTATGAGCAACACCTTGGCCGCCTCGTCCAGGCTCACGTCGTTGGGGATGTAGTTGCCCACACCCTGCACGGCCTCGACCACGGGATGGCGGCCGGCCCGGATGCTGATGGCCGCTCCGGCATGGAGCTCGGGCCGGGTCCAGTCGCCGATGACGGCGGCCTCGGCCAGTCCCTGCCAGACGTCCAGGCGGGCCACCCGGCCGGCGGTGTCCATGATGCGCTCGCGAAGGCTGGCGACATGGTCGCGCAGTTCCCGGAACAGATTGTATTCCAGGGTCTTGCGCTTCTCGCCCGAGGCCAGGATCTTTTCTTCCAGGGCTTTTAAGTCCGGGGTGACGTAGCGCTCGCAATTGGCCAGGGTCTGACGACGCTCGAAATGGCCCGGCGGATAGCCGGCGGATTTGGACAGCTCGAAATAGTAGCCGAAGACCCGGTTGTAGCCGAGCTTGAGCTTGGGCAGGTTGCTGGCTTCCTGCTCCTTCGCCAGCAGTTCCTGAAGCTTTTGCTCGCCGTGCTCGGCCAGATCGAGCAGTTCGTCGAGTTCGGGATGATAGCCCGGGCGAAAAAGGCCGCCCTCGGTGACCACCACCGGCGGGGAATCGACCAGGGCCCGGCCCAGCAACTCGCAGACGTCTTCGAGATCGTCCCAGCCCGAGAGCAGTTCGGCGGCGGCCTTGGGCGCGTTGGTAGCCGCGTCGGCGAGCAGTCCCCGCAGCCGGGGGAGCGCGCCCAGGGACTGGCGCAGGGCCGTGAAATCACGCGGCACGGCCCGGCCGAGAAAAATGCGGGTAATGAGCCGCTCCAGGTCGTAGACCCCGGCCAGGGCTTCGCGGCAGTGCCGGCGCAGGGCCTCGTCGTCGACGAAAAAGGCGACCACGGCCTGGGTCTCCTCGATGGGGCCGAGGTCGAGCCAGGGCTGGCGCAGCATGGATTCGAGCAGCCGCCCGCCCATGGGCGTCTGGGTGCGGTCCAGGACATGCCACAGGGTACCTTGCCCCTTGCGGCCGTCCAGGCGGCGAAAGATCTCCAGATTGCGCTCGGTGACCTCGTCGAGCAGCATGTGCCGGCCGAGGTTGACCGGCCTAAATGGGGCCAGATGGCCCAGGTCGCGCATGTACGTGGCGGTCAAATAGGTGAGAAGCGCGCCCATGGCCCGCACGAGCTGGGGCTTGTCGTTGCAGTCGAGCGCGGCCAGGTCGGCCACGGACTGGGCCGAGAGCACCTTGTCGCGGCCGGCGGCGAAATCGAAATGGGGGCGAAGCGGCGTACGGGTGATCTGGATGCCGGCAAGGGGCGTTTCGCGCGGCGGGACGAGCCCTTCGGGCAAAAGGAGCTCCCGGGGGCCGATCTTGGCCGTCCACTGCCACAGCCGGGCGGCGTCGCGGGAAAAAAGCCCGGACCATTCGCCGGTGGAGCACTCGACCCAGGCCAATCCGCCGGCCCGTTCCTCGGGATCGTAATAGAGGGCGGCCAGGAAGTTGTGTTCCTTGGCCCGCAAGTTGCCGTCCTCGACGGCCGTGCCCGGGGTGAGCACGCGGGTGACGGCGCGCTTGACCAGCCCCTTGGCCTGCTTGGGGTCTTCGATCTGGTCGCACACGGCCACGGTAAAGCCCCGGGCCAGCAGTTCGGTCAGATACCCCTCGGCGGCGTGGTGGGGCACGCCGCACATGGGGATGGGGGACTCGGCCCCGGGATTGCGCGTGGTCAGGGTGATTTGCAGTTCCCGAGCCGCCGTTATGGCGTCCTCGAAGAACAGCTCATAGAAATCCCCCATGCGGTAAAACAGCAGCGCGTCCGGATGCTCGGACTTGGCGCGCAGATACTGCTCCAGCATGGGGGTCATCTTGAAATCCCCCACGGCAGGCAAGACGGCTCCGCTCTAGGCCTCGGCCTTCTTGTCCGACTCGGCGGCCGCGGCAGGCATGACGGTCGACGTGGGAGCGACGGCAACGTAGCTCGGAGGCGTGGCGACGGTGGATTTCTTCTGCTGGGCCATCTGTTTTTCCAAAGCGTTCACCTTGTTTTGCAGGCTGCGCATGCCGGCGGCCAGACGCACTTTCTCGGCCAGGAAGTACAGGGTGCAAAACAGCCCGCCGGCCACGAAGCTTAAAAGCAGCACGACGTAGAAGGGAACGCCGGGCGACTGGACCTGGTAGCCGAAGGCGCCGAGCTTAAGCAGCAGCGGGGTTTCCAGGATGGCGGTGTTCTGCACGAAAAAGAGCATGCAGACAAAGAAGAAAGCCAGCAGAAAAAGCACTTTGATCACGCGCATCGAGGCCTCCTTGTCACGACGTGACGGTTGCGTGGTATTGCGAAAAAAACGGTTTGAGCCGGTCGTAGGTGGACGCGAGCAGTTCCGGCATGACTCGCGTTTCGCTGAAAACGGCCATGAACGAGGAATCGCCGTTCCACCGCGGCACCATCTGGTAGTGCAGGTGGGCGGCGATGCCGGAACCGGCGGCTTCGCCCAGGTTGAGGCCGATATTGATGCCCTGGGGCCGCATGCATTCGGTGATGACCCGGGTGCAAAAGGTCAGTCCCTGGGACAGTTCGAAATTTTCCTCCGGCGTCAGCTGGGTCAGACAACTGGCGTGCCGCAGCGGCGTGACCATGAGGTGGCCCGAATTGTAGGGAAATTTGTTCATGATCACGAAGCTGTAGCGGCCCCGGGCCAGCACCAGCCGCTCACGGTCCGTCTCCTGCGACTCGGGCAGGCAAAACACGCAGGCGTCTGGCTTGGGTCCGAGAATGTAATCCATGCGCCACGGCGCCCACAAAACATCCATCAATACGACTCCGCAAGATTCGTGTCGGCCAGGAGGGAGGCGACAAGCGCAACGGCCTGCCGCGGCGTTTGGGCGGACGCCACGCCCGCGAGGGCGTCGAAATGGCCCAGGACCACCACCGGCCGGCCGAGTTTAAGCGCCATCCCGATCTCCGAAAGCGTCCCGGCTCCGCCGGATACGGCCACGACAGCCCCGCCGTTTTTGACCACCAGCACGTTTCGGGCAATGCCCAGGCCGGTGACGACGGGGATGTCCACAAACGGGTTGGCGTCGGCCGGATCGTCGCCGGGCAGGATGCCGAGGCTGCGCCCACCGGCCTCCCGGGCTCCCTGGCAGGCGGCGGTCATAACGCCTCCCAACCCGCCGCAGACGATCTCGTAGCCGCTACGGGCCAGCAGGCCGCCAAGCTCGCGGGCCGTCTCGTAAACGACCGCGTCGCATGTGCCGGATCCGATCACCGAAACCCGCCTGGGCCGCGTCACCTTCATTTCGTCCCTGCTTACACGCGTCTTTGTCCAAGAGCAAGGGAGCCTTAGCAGGCAGGCGACAACTCGACGTCCCGGGACTTGAATCAAGGAGCCCATCGCGCTACCCTCGGCGGCGATGTTCACCTTCGACCCCAAAAATTTCCCCACGTCTCCAGGTGTTTACCTGATGAAGAGCACCCGGGGAAAAATTCTCTACGTCGGCAAGGCAAAAAACCTGCGGGCCCGACTTTCCTCCTATTTCCGCAACGACGCCGGCCAGACCGTCAAGACCGCCGCCCTGGTCGCGCGCATCGAGGGCGTGGACGTCCTTTTAACCGCTTCGGAAAAGGAAGCGCTGCTCCTCGAATCGAGCCTTATTAAAAAGCACCGCCCTCGCTACAACGTGGTGCTCAAGGACGACAAGAACTACATCCTGTTCAAGCTCGACAAGCGGTCGCCGTTCCCCAGGCTGGCCTTTACCCGCCGGGTGGAGCGCGACGGCGCGGCCTATTTCGGCCCCTTCACCTCGGCCGCCGCCGCCCGGGCCACCTGGAAGGAGCTGGGGCGGCTTTTTCCCCTGCGCAAATGCGGCGACCGGGTTCTGGCCAACCGGGTGCGCCCCTGCCTGTACCATTATATCGGCCAGTGCCTAGCCCCCTGCGTCCTGCCCGTGGACGCCGAAGTCTACGCGCAGCTCGTGCGCCGTGTGGAGGCCTTTCTGACCGGCCGCTCGGCCGAGGTGCTCAAGTCCGTGCAACGCGAGATGGAAGCGGCGGCCGAGGGGCTCGCCTTCGAGAAGGCGGCTGGGCTACGCGATCTGCTCAAGGCCATGCGCAAGACCGTGGAAGGGCAGGCCACGGTGCTGACGAGGCTGGTGGACCTGGACGTGGTCAACCTGGCCGTGGCCGAGGCCGGGGTGGGGCTGTGCGTGCTGTTCGTGCGCCAGGGGCGGCTGCTCGATCGCAAGACGTTTTTCTTCCCGGGCGTGGAGGCGTCGGAGGCGGCCTCGGCGACGGTGACGGCGCTTTTGCAGTTCTATCGCCCGGAAAGCTTCATTCCGCCCCGCATCGTGGTGCCCGAGAGCCTGGCTCCGGGCGGCGGGGAGGGCGAGGCGGCCGGCGATGGGCAGGCCCTGGCCGAGATTCTCGAGGAGCGACGGGGCATGGCCCTTCGTCTGGGACCGGCGCGCGGCCGCGAGGAGCGCCAGCTTCTGGAAATGGCGGCGGTCAATGCCGGCCGGGCCGCCGAGGAGGCGGCCAAGGCGGCCGAGGGCGACGTGACGGCGTCCCTGGCCCGGGCCTTTTGCCTGCCGCGCCTGAACCGCATCGAGGCCGTCGACGTTTCGCATCTGGGCGGCAAGGGCGTGCGCGTGGGGCTGGTGGTTTTCGAGGACGGCGCGCCGCGCAAAAGCGAGTACCGCTCCTACGCGGTGGCCGAAGCCGAAGGCTCGTCCGACGACTATCTGGCCCTGGCCGCCTTTGCCGCCCGGCGGGCCGCATCCGGGCCGCCCTGGCCGGACCTGCTCCTCGTCGACGGCGGCAAGGGGCAGCTTGCTGCCGTGGGCCGCGCCCTGGAGAAGGCCGGCGTGGGCGACGCCTTTGCCCTGGCCTCCATCGCCAAGGGCGATCGGCGCTCGCAAAACGAGATGGACGACGTCATTTTCGTGCCGGGCCGCAAAAATCCCCTGGCCCTGCGCTCGGGATCGCCGGAACTGCTTTTCTTGCAGAAGGTGCGCGACACGGTTCACGACTATTCCATCGGCCGCCAGCGCCGGGCCCGCAACAAGGCGGGGCTGACAAGCGACGTCCTGGCCCTGCCCGGTGTGGGGCCGAAGACGGCCCGGCTCCTCTGGGAGGCGTTCGGATCGGTGGCGGCCATGCGGGCGGCCTCGGCCGAGGACATCCGGGCCGGGACCGGACTGGGGCCGGCCCGGTCGGCGGCGGTCGCTGCCGCCCTGGCCGGACTTTCGGATTGATTTTTCCCAGGTTGTCAGGAATCATAGCCGATCTTTTTGGAGTGGAGCACCCATGCCGCTGACGCAATTTCTGGCCCTGGCCGACGCCATCGAACCCGAACACCGCTACCGCACCGTTTACGACGCGGATTTTTCCGTGCTCGTCCCGGGCAAGGAAGTCATCGACCCGGACACCCTGGCCGCCTTTTCCCGCATCGACTTCGCCGGCCGCTCGGTGGTGGATCTGGGCTGCAACTTTGGCTTTTTCGCCTTCCAGGCCAAACGGCTCGGCGCGGCCTCGGTGGTGGGCGACGACCGGGAACCCCGGGTGCTCGACGGCTGCGAACTGCTCAAGCGCCATTTCGGCGTGGACGGCGTGGACTTTGCCCGCCACGACATCGACGACCCAGCCTGCCCGCTGCTCTCCCGCCGCTTCGACATCGCCATGCTGGTGGAATTTATTGGCAAGACCTTTGTGGTGGAAAACCGGGTGGCCCCGGCCCTGGCCTTTCTGGAACGCCTGTCGGACCGGGAACTCATCCTTTCGGTGCAAAAGATCTATTGGATCAGGAAGGAGCTCGGCGCCACGCCCGAGCGGATGCGGGAACTCTATCCGGCCCGATACGTCGTCGGCGGCGATTTCCTGCTGCTCGATTACGTGCGCGACTTCTTCGCCCCGCGCTGGCGCATGGAAGCGCTTTCGCCCATGGCCGAAGGCTACGAAAAACCGCGCAAGTTCCTGCGCTTCACCCCGGCCTGAAACCATGGCCGATCCCACCAGGCGCGCCGATATCCGGCCGGGACTGACCGTGGACATCGTGCTCAAAAAAGACCAGCGCATCGGAACCCTCACCCGGGGCGTGGTCAAGGATCTGCTCACCAAGGCCCCGGTCCATACCCGAGGCATCAAGGTGCGCCTCACCGACGGCCAGGTCGGCCGGGTGCATCGAAT
>JBKICS010000444.1:0-2766 GCA_046567015.1 Acidobacteriota bacterium
GATGTCCTGGCACAGCTCGCACTTGTTGACGTAGCCGCCTGGCCGGGGAAGGTATTCCTCCAGGGCGGCGGCGTACTCGTACAGGCCGGTGATGCCGGTTTCGGCCAGGGTGTTCAGGATGGGATAGCGTTCGGGATCAAGCGGCTTGCCCAGGTCGTCCACCCGGCAGGCCAGTCCCGAGCACAGGCCGGGCACGTAGTCGCCGGCGAGGTCCATGTGGAAATGGCCGGTGTCGGCCAGTTCGGCCAGACAGGACGGCGAGGCTTTGGCCAGGACGGCCTCGACCGATTTGCGGCCAAGGACCGGGGCGAACAGGTCAAAGGCCCGGCCGCCCAGGTGGATCCAGGTCCGGCGCAGGATGTCCGATGGATAGTCCGGGCCGAAGTGGTGCAGGTATTCGGCAAAGGGATGGGGCGTATCCGGGTCGAAGACTTCCATGTCCGGGAGAAAATGGTCCTGCCAGGGAAAGACGCCGACGCCGGCCCGGCGGGCGGCGGCCATGACGCCCAGGGTCTTGCGCAGGGGAATATAACCGTTGTGCATGGGGCTTATGGACACGAGCAGCGAGGAAAGGCCCATGGAGCGCAGTTCCGTCAGCAGCTCCACGGCTTCGTCCTCGTCGTCGTACCAGGCGCCGCTGGTCTCCACGTAGTCGATGCCCATGCCGGTCTCCGCCGCCGCCGCCAGCACGCCGGCCAGCCCCAGCGGATCGGCCAGGGGTTCGCCGCCGCCCACATGCATGGACGCCGTCCCCAGGGACAGGGCCCTGGTGAAGCAGGCCGCGGCCATGTCCTGGCTGATGTAGTCCGCCTCCCGCCCGGCCCCGCCGCGATAGAGGCAATGCGGGCAGGCGCTCTGGCATTGGTAGGTGGCGATCAGGCCGCCGGAGCGCAGGCTGGAGACGACAAGCGGCATGGGGCGTCCTAGCTCCCGGCCAGCCGGGTCAACGCGGCCAACACCGTTTCGGCGTGCCCGAGCGCCTTGGCCACTTGCGGCCAGGCCCCCCGCACCACGCCCTTGGGATCGATGAGAAAGGTGGAGCGCACCGTGCCCAGGCAGTCCTTGCCGCAGACTTTTTTCTCGCGCCAGGCTCCGTAGGCGGCAAGCGTCGCCAGTTCCGGGTCGGAAAGCAGCGTCACGGTCAGCTCGTGCTTGTCGATGAACTTGCGATGGCTCCCCGGCTTGTCGCGGCTGACCCCGACCACCTGCGCGCCAAGCGCCAGGAACCGGGGCAGCAGCCCGGAAAATTCCAAGGCCTCGGTGGTGCAGCCGCTGGTGGAATCTTTCGGATAAAAATACAGCACCAGCCATTTGCCGCTGTAGTCGGCCAGGGAATGGACCCGACCGTCGGCGTCGGGCAGGGAAAAGTCCGGGGCCGGGTCGCCTTCGACCGGCCAGGGGGCGTCGCTCATGGCTTCTCCGTCTTGGCCGGGGCCGGATCCCCGGCGGCCAGTTTCTGGTGGATCACGCCGATCCCCTCGTCGGGGTAGCGCAGGCGCAGCATGAAATAGCGGTCCACGACCTTGAGCACGTAATCCTTGGTTTCCTCGTAAGGCGGCACGCCGTTGTGTTTGGCCACGGCCCCGGGACCGGCGTTGTAGGCGGCCAGGGCCATGGTCTCGGTCTGGAACTTGTCCAGCATGGCGCGCAGGTACTTGGTGCCGGCGGCGATGTTGCGCTCGGCGTCGAAGGGTTCGGTCAGACCCAAAAACCTCTGGGTGTCGGGCATGATCTGCATGATCCCCTGCGCCCCCTTGGGCGAGACGGCGCAGGCGTTAAAGCGCGACTCCTGCTCGATCAGCGCGTAGACGAGCCTGGGGTCCAGACCGTTTTTCTTGCTGTAGCTGTTGACCCAGCCGAGCAGCTTGGCGTCGGCGATGACTTCCGGGTATTTGCAGCCCACGGGCTTCCTGTCGGAAAACTTGTGTCCGGCCTCGCGCAGCATCTTGTCGCGCTTCCCGGCGGCCACGGGATCGGGCAGCATCAGGCCGTGAATTTCCGTGGCCCCGGCGGCCGGGGCGCTGACCATCCTGGGACCGGCGGCAAAGGCCGGCCACGACCACAGACAGGTCGCCAGCAGGACCGCCAGGGGCGCTGTCGCCCGAAAAAGAGCATATGTTGTTTGTACCATCGTTTGACCCCGTACCCCCTTCCCCAGGCTTTTACAAGAAAGGCGCTCAGCGGATCTGACGACGCCACCGGTCGAGGGTGTCGGGGATAAAGGCCTTGTCGTTACACGGGCCGCTCCAGACTTCGGAAAAACGGGCCGTGTCGCTGCGGGGGCGCTCGTCGCCGGAGAGTTCGCGCAGCCGGATGCGCATGGGCACGGGCACGCCCTCGCCCACCACCACCGCCTCCTGGGTGCGCAGCGCCGGCAGGGTGGCGAGCAGGCCGGCGGCGTTTTCCGGCATGGCCCGGCGCACGAAGAGCTGATCCTGCTCGTTGCTCATGCGCAGGGAAAAGAGCGTGTTGACCTGGGACAGCACGGTTTCGGAGATTTCCGAGGGGCGCTGGGTGACCAGCCCCAGGGATACGCCGTACTTGCGGCCCTCCTTGGCGATGCGCGAGAGCGCCCGGCGGGTGGGGGCAAAGGCCTCGGCCGAGTCGCGGGGCACGTAGCGGTGGGCCTCCTCGCACACGAGCAGCACCGGCACGCCCGTGCCCCGCTTGCTCCACAGGGCGAAGTCGAAGATGAGCCGGCACAACACCGAGACCACCACGTCCACGATCTCCGAAGGCACGCCGGCGAGATTGAAGATGGTCATG
>JBKICS010000445.1:0-2965 GCA_046567015.1 Acidobacteriota bacterium
GGGCGGCCTGATCCGACTCGTCGCCGATTACGATAACCGTTTTAAGCCCGTTTACGGTTTTGTCCAGCAGATCGAGCAGAATCGTGCGTTCCTCGAGCACGCGCATGAGTTCGCGCATGTGCTCGGCGTCGGTGAATTCCGGTTGGGACAGGATATTGGGCGTGCCGTCCACGATGACTTCGCTGGCCGGGGCGCGTTCGTGCTCGAAGGCCGAGCGGGCCATGGTCAGGGCGCGCAGGCACAGGGCGTTGAGCGAGCGCCGAGCCTCTTCCATCTCGCGCACGATGCTGGCCCGCACTTCGGCCAGGGTGCGATTGGTGAAGAGATGGTTCAAATAATTGGAACAGGCGATCAGGTCGTCGGTGGTGACGTCCGGGGGGGTCTCGATGACCCGCTTGCGCACGAGCCCGCCTTGCAGCACCAGCAGCACCATGACCAGCCCGGGGTTGAGCAGGGAAAAGTCGATGCGCTTGAAGCGCGCCTGGGCCGGATTGGGGGCGATGACCATGGACACCTGCAGCGAGAGCCCCGAGAGCAGCCGCGAGGCCTGGCGCAGCACGTCGTCGAGTTCCAGCCCGGCCAGGGTCAGGTTGTCGATGATGCGCCGCTTCTGGTCGTCGCCAAGGGGCAGGGGGCGCATGACCTGGTCGAGATAGAGACGAAAGGCCTTGGCCGTGGGCGCCCGGCCGGCCGAGGTGTGGGGCTGTTCCAGATAGCCGGCGTCGGTGAGGTCGGCCATGATGTTGCGGATGGAGGCCGCGGACAGGCCCAGGGAACTGCGCTTGGACACAACCCGCGAACCGACGGGAGCAGCCGAGGCGATGTACGCTTCGATGATGGTGGTCAGGACTTCCCGTTCACGGTCGGCAAGCGGCATGGCGTGTCCTCGTTTGGCACTCGACGCATTCGAGTGCCAAACGGGTAACAACCGAACCGGGGGGTGTCAAGGGAGGGGGGCGGCGAAGATGCACTATCACACGGAAATTCCATTCACTTTTTACGCCGGTTGAGCCGGCCTGCTCGCTTAGTCCTGGCCGGGGAGCAGACCGGACGGGTCGGTGATCGTCGCGGCCGGGACCGGGCGCAGCCCGGATTCCAGTTCGGCCCACAGAGCGAGATGGGCGCGCCGCGCCGCCTCGTCGCTGGGACGGGTGTCGCGCATGAGCGCCGAAGCCTGGACCACCTGGCGCAACTCGGCCAGGCCCTCCCGGGCCGTCTGCACGGCCTGGGCCGGCAGGGACAGCCGGGGCAGCATCTGCCCCAGGCCGGCCAGGGGCGAGGATCCGTCGGCCAGGGCGCGGCGCGTCGGAGCGGCGTTGGCCAAAACGGCGCAGTAAGCCAGGGACAGGGCCACGGTGGCGGAAACGAGGGATTTGGAAAGGCGCATACGGTACTCCAGGTCATGCGGGCCGGCGGCTTCGCCTGCCCGACGGTTTTTTTGCTGCGCCGGCAGGGCCGGCTATAATCATATCATCTGATGATTGTCGGCCTCAGGATGCACGGCCTGGCCATCGTATCACCTACTGTTTCATGGCCGAAAATAACGCTCGGACCGACCGGACGCCGGCTGGTGCGGCCGGGACCATGGGGCTTCGGCATCCTATCATCTGATGAATATCGACCAAGAAAAAAGACCGGCATGGCTATTGCTCCAGGGCCTTGATGTCGCTGGTGAAATGGTCGAGCCCTTCCATGGCGAAGCGGGCGGCGGCATCGGCGTCCTGGCGGGTGATGGCGTCGAGCAGGCCGTCGTGGATGTGGTCCTGGAAGCGGTTGACGCCGACGTCGGCGATCAGGTGGTCGAGAAAGTCCTGAAAGACCATGCAGAAGCTGCGGTAGAGGTCGGCGAGCAGGCTGTTGCCGCTGGCGGCGGCCACGGCGGAATGGAAGGCGATGTCGGCGGCCACGTAGCCGTGGGTGTCGCCCCCGGTCATGGCGGCCTTTTTGCGTCCCAGACAGTCGCGCATGGTTTGGAGGTCAAGCTCGGTGCGGTTGGCGGCGGCCAGACGGGCGGTTTCCACCTCGATGATGCGGCGCACCTCGCGGATCTCGCCGGCCGTGGCCCGGCGCAGGCGGTATTCCAGGGGTTCCTGGCCGGTTGCGCGGCTTAAGACATACGTGCCGTCGCCCTGGCGCACTTCAAGGAGGCCCGCGCTGACCAGCACCCGGATGGCCTCGCGCACGGTGGAGCGCCCGACCCCGAGCTGGGCCATGAGCGTCGGCTCGGTGGGGATCTTGGCCCCGGGCGCAAAGATGCCCAGGGAGATTTTCTCCTGGATCTGCTGGATCACGAGATCGCACAGTTTGCGCGAGCGCACGGGGCTGAGGCGGGCGGGCATCGTCAGATGATCTCCTCAACCGGGCTTTTAGGAACAGGGCGGGCAAGTGTCAAGAGCCTGCGGACTCTTTGTGACCGAAACGCCGCCGCTCTTAAGCCGTCATCGGCAGCCCTGATGGTTGGGGCACGCGTCCATCACAAGCTTGTATTGGATTGGGCCGCCATTGGCGGGTAGGACTATGGCCCATTTCAGACGGTTGTCGGCTCTTTGCCGGGGAGGGTTGCATGGAAAAAGGATCAGGGCTGGGCCGCAGGCAGTTTCTCAAAATGGCGGCGCTTTCGGCCGGGGGGGCGCTGTGCGCCGCGACCCCGGCCCGGGCCCAGGCAGCGGGCGAGGTGTTGCAGGTCTGGTCCTGCGGCGGGCTGGCCGAGGCCATGCTGCCGGCCAATGCCGATTTCGAGGCGGCCTGCGGGGCCAGGGTGGTCTACACCGGTGCGTTTGCCGCCGCCCTGGGCAAGTCGCTGCTCGGTTCGGCCACCTCCGACGTCTTTGCCGGCCGGGTGCTTGAGTTGGCCAAGAAGCTGCGGGCCGAGGGCAAGATGACCTGGTTTAAGCCCTTGTGTTTCACCCAATACGTCCTGGTCACGCCCAGGGGCAACCCGGCTGGCATCGAGAACATCGCTGAT
>JBKICS010000446.1:0-3924 GCA_046567015.1 Acidobacteriota bacterium
CCGGCTGCCATCTCATCGCCGACGAGATCGCCGTGGGCTTCGGGCGCACCGGAACCATGTTCGCCTGCGAGCAGGCCGAGGTCACGCCGGATTTCCTGTGCCTGTCCAAGGGCATCACCAGCGGCACGCTGCCGCTGTCCTGCGTCCTGACCACCGACCCGGTCTTCGACGCCTTTTACCACGACCATGCCGCAGACAAGGCCTTTTTGCACAGCCACAGCTACACCGGCAATCCGCTGGCCTGCGCCGCCGCCTGCGAGACGCTGCGCATCTTCGAGGAAGACGACGTGATTGCGGCCAACCGGCCCAAGATCGCCCATTTGCAGGCCGCCGTGCGGCAGCGCTTCGCCGGGCATCGCCATGTGTCCGACATCCGCTCCACCGGCTGGATCACGGCCGTGTCCCTGGCCGCCGACCCGCAGCATGGCACGCCCTTCGACCCCGGCCGCCGCACCGGCTTTCGCATCTACCGCGAGGCGGTCAAGCGCGGGGCCTTGTTGCGCAATCTCGGCGACATGATCTATTTCATGCCGCCCTACGTCATCACCCTGGAGGAGATCGACAAGCTTGCCGACATCGCCCTGGACGCGGCCGAGGCGGTGCTCGGATGAGGCGGTATTTCATTACCGGCACCGGAACCGGCATCGGCAAGTCGTATTTCTCGGCGCTGTTCGTCCGAAAGCTCATGGCCGAGGGCCAGAAGGTGCGCTACGTCAAACCCGTGGCCACCGGCTTTCCCGAAGACGACGACGCGGCCTTCGTGGCTGGGCGGGCGGGCCTTGCTCCCGAGGAGGCCGTGACGCTTTATACCGCCGCCGAACCGGCTTCGCCGTGCTTCGTCTTCGATCCGTTTCCTTTCACCGAATGCGTGGCCAGGATCGAGGCTCTTTGCGTCGACTGCGACGCCGTATTGATCGAGAGCGCCGGCGGCCTGGCCGTGCCGCTGGGGCAGCGGCGCTACAATTACCACTTCGCCCTGGAACTGGGCCTGGACGTGATCCTGGTCGTGCCCAACCGGCTGGGCTGCCTGTCCGACGCCATCGTCTACGGCCATTTCGCCAAGCGTCACAAACTGTCGCTGGCCGCCATCGCCATAAACGACCATTTCGCGGCGTCCGCTCGCGAGGCCGACCGCAACGCAGCGGTCATTGGCGAGCATTATCCGGGGCAGGCCGTTTATCGGTTTGCCACGGAGTTGCAGCCGTCATAGTGTTCGCGATTTTTTCTTGACACGTTCCATGGCTAACATTGTATCTGGCAAGCTGTTTTCTGGCAGCAGGCGACGCCTTCGGAGGTGACGGCACAATCCCCGGGGATGCCAACGGATGCGCTCATGCCGCCGGGCCGGGCGTCCGCCGTCTCCTCGGACGGAAGGGGCAAGGGTGCGCGATTTTTTTGAAAGCCGGTCAGCGATCCAGCGTCTGGACTTTATCCTGGCCGGACTGTTGGTCCTCCTGGTCCTCGTGGTCGGGCACGTGTACATCGTCCCGGCCGCTGCCGGTGCGTACCATGACGACGGCATCTATCTGGCCACGGCCAAGGCCCTGGCCGAGGGCCAGGGGTACCGGCTCATCAACCTGCCCGGCATGCCGCCGCAGACCAAATATCCCGTCCTTTATCCGGCCATTCTGGCGGCCGCCTGGCATTTCCTGCCCTCGTTTCCCGACAATCTCGTGGCGCTCAAGGCCATTTCCCTGGCCTGCTGCGCCCTGGCCGTGGGGCTGACCTACCTCTTCACCGTGCGCTTTGGCTATGCCGCGAGGATCAGCGCGGTCTGCGGCTGTCTGCTGGCGGCGACGTCCGCGCCGTTTCTCTACTTCGGCGGACTCACAATGTCCGAACCGGCCTTTGCCGTACTCGTCGTCGTTTACCTGTGGATCTTGGAAAGTGCGCTCAGGCCGGACGCAGCGGCCAGGCCACTACACCTGTTCCTGCTGGGCCTGGCCGCCGGCCTGCCCTTCCTGTGCCGGACCAACGGGCTGACGCTGGCGGCGGCCGGGGCCGTCCTTGTCTGGCAACGGGGCCGGTCGCTGGTCTCGTATGGTCTCGGGGCGGCCGTGGTTGTCCTTGGCTGGGCCGCCTGGGTGCTCGTTGCCAAGTCTTCCCAGGCCGACGCCGCCGGCCTGGCGTATTACACGGATTATGTCGGCTGGTGGGCCGATTTCGGGCCGGGCGTTCTGGGGCGCATCACGTCGATCAATATGTTGTCGTTGTTCCAGTTGAGCGCCATCCTGCCGCTCTTCGGGCTGAAGCAATTTCTCGACGCCCATGTCCCGGCTCTCGTCTCTTCCATAGCCGCCTTTCTCGCCGGAATAACCGTGTTTTTCCATCTCCTGCGGCAGGCCTGTCGCTGGCGGATTTTGCCCGTGGCCCTCGTGGCCTATTGCTCCCTGCTCATCGTCTGGCCCTGGCCCATTGCCCGTTTCCTGATTCCGGTCCTGCCGTTCCTGGCCATTTTGCTCATGCAGGCCATGGGCCGTATCCCCTGGGGGAGAGCCGGGCAGACGGCCGGACGCCTGGTCGGCGCCGGGGTCGTCGTGGTGTTGCTGGGACTGAATCTCCACAGTGTCTGGCGCAGCGGCAGCTTGACCCAGGAGAGGATGTACCCGCTTTTCAAGGTTGATAACGACGTGCCGCCATGGGCCAGGTACCAGGAGCTTTTTACCTGGGTCAAAGACCACAGCGCCGCGTCGGACATCCTGGCCACGGGCCTCGACACCATGGCCTATTTGTACACCGGTCGGCAGGCCTACAGGCCCTTCGTCAGCAACCCGTTGCCCCTGTACTACGATGCGCCGGGTCTTTCCCTGGGCGGCGAGGATGCGTTTCTGAGTCACCTCCAGGCCATGAAGCCCCGCTACGTCCTGCGCTTGCCCATGGTGTCCTTTGGGGAAGAGAAGCCCTTTGATGCCCTGTTAAATACCGTCGCGTCCGCCCCGAATCCGGTCCTGCGACAGGTCTTTGTGGGCCGGGATCCGCGCTTCGCGGTGTACGAACCGGACTATGCGGCATTGGAAAATGAACTGGCGCGCAACCGGGAAATGGCCGGCGTCAGTGCTACGCCTTGAGCCGTTTGGCCGCCATTTGGCCTGGGGCAGGCCGTGACCGCCCCGGCGCGTCGGTATTTGGCATGATCCGCCCGCCCAAATGGACCCGTCCCATGGCCCGGTGAGGGCCGCGATCCAGACGCGTCGGTCGCCTGCCCGGTCTGCCCGTCCGAATTTGCCCGGCCCATGGCCCGGGGAGAGGCCGCCCTGCGCCAAGGCCGGGGGCGGCAGCGGTTTTGGCCGGCCGGAGGAGGAAGCCGTGGCGCGTCCTCCTCAGGCCAGCGCCTTTCGCCTACTCGCGCCCGAGCATTTCCATGGCCGCATCCACGCTTTTGCCTTCGTGGACGATGGCCGTCACCGCCGTCAGGAGCCTGGCCGGGTCCGGATCCTGGAAGATGTTGCGGCCAACGGACAGGCCCGCGCCGCCGGCCATGACGCTGTCGGCAATCATGGTCAGGAAGCCGCGCGTGGTGTCGGTCTTGGGGCCGCCGGCGATGACCACCGGCACGCAGCAGCCGGACACCACCTTGGCGAAGCTGTCCACGTCGCCGGTGTAGGGCACCTTGACGATATCCGCCCCCAGTTCGTTGCCGACGCGCGCGCAGTGGGCCACAACGTCGGCGTCGAACTCGTTGGCGACCTTCGGTCCCCGGGCGTACATCATGGCCAGCACCGGCATGCCCCAGGACACGGCCGCTTCGGTGACCCGGCCCATGTCGTCGAGCATCCGCGCCTCGGTGGCGTCGCCCAGGTTCACATGCACCGACACGGCGTCGGCCCCCAGGCGCACGGCTTCTTCCACGGTGCACACCAGGGTCTTGGCGTTGGGGAAGGGGGACAGGCTGGTGCTGGCCGACAGATGGATGATTAAGCCGAC
>JBKICS010000447.1:0-2848 GCA_046567015.1 Acidobacteriota bacterium
TGCGTCCGCCCAGGGCGTCGATGGGCAGATCGCCCATGCCATCGGCGATGAGGAAAACGAGTTTGGGCGGGGGAGAGGAGATAGACATGGACATGAGGGAAGATGCCTCCGGCGGCTAGAGAGAAACTTTTTGAAAAAAGTTTCTCTCTGGACTCTCTTCAAAAACTTTTAACGGGGGGGGCTTGGCGTGAACCCCTGCAGCAACGCGGACGCATGGCTAGAGAACCCGGAAATGGACCGTGCCGGGTTTGATGAACGGCATGGCGTCCGTGTCGGCAAGCACGGCGGTAATGGCCCGGTTGGGGGCCTCGTGAGTCAAAAACACGATGGACACGTAGCCATCCTCGGGTTCGCCCTTCTGCACGGCCTGACTGATGGAGACGCCGTGCTCGCCCATGGACTTGGAAATGGCGGCCATGACCCCGGGCTGGTCCTTGACCGTGAAATGGATGTAGTGCGGGCTCACGAAGTCGTCGGGATCGACCAGGTCGGCCTCGGGCAGCGGCTCGGTGCGAAAGCCGGTGTTGTTGGGGATCATCCCTTCCCGGGCCAGGGCCAGGATATCGGCCAGAACGGCGCTGGCCGTGGGCAGGTCGCCTGCCCCCTTGCCGTGGAGCATGATCGGCCCGGAGGCGTTGCCCTCGACCCGCACGGCATTGAACGCGCCCTTGACGCTGGCCAACAGGAAATCCTCGTGGACCAGCATGGGCCAGACCCCGGCGGCGAGACGGCCGTCGACGTCGCGGACCTGGCCGATGAGCTTTATGGCGTAACCGAACTCCTGGGCGAAGCGGATGTCCTCCGGAGTGACCACGGTGATGCCTTCGACCGGCAGCTTCTCCAGGGGCAGGTTGCGGCCATAGGCCAGGCGGATCAGCACGATGAGCTTGTGGGCGGCGTCGTAGCCCTGGATGTCCAGCGTCGGGTCGGCCTCGGCATAGCCCAGCTCTTGCGCCTTTTTGAGCGCGTCGGCAAAGGGCAGCCCCTTGGCGCTCATGCTGGAGAGGATGTAGTTGGCCGTGCCGTTTAGGATGCCGATGATGCTCTTGATGCGGTTGCCGGCGAGCGACGACTTGAGCGTCTCCACGATGGGCACGGCCCCGGCGCAGCTGGCTTCGTAGTACAGGCCCAGTCCCTTGGCCGCGGCCAGGGCGAAGAGCTCCGGTCCGCGCTTGGCGAGCAGGGCCTTGTTGGCCGTGACCACGTGCTTGCCGGCGGTGAGCGCCTTGTGGATCAGCGCAAACGCCGCGTCGATGCCGCCCATGAGCTCGACCACGATGTCGATGTCCGGGTCGGCGACCAGGGCGTCGGCGTCGGTGGTGACCTTGACCTCGGGACCAAGGATCACAGCCCGGGGCTTGGCCGGGTCGCGCACGAGCACCGTCTTGACGGCGACGGCGCGACCGAGCCGGGCGGCGATCCAATCGGCGTTTTGCTGCAGCACGGCCACCAGGCCGGACCCGACGGTGCCAAGTCCGGCCAGCCCAATACGAACGGGAGCGACGTTTGCTTCGTTCATCCGGAAAGCGCCTTTTTTATGCCGCGAACGGCCTGGTTGATGCGGTGGCGGTTTTCCACCAGGGCAAAACGCACGTAGTTGTCGCCGAAGTGTCCAAACCCCAGGCCCGGCGACACGGCCACGCCACCCTCGCGCAGCAGGAGCTTGGAGAATTCCACCGACTTGAGGTGCTGGAAGGGTTCGGGGATCTTGGCCCACACGAACATGGTGGACTTGGGCGCGGGCACGTCCCAGCCGGCCCGGGCCAGACCGTCGATGAGCGCGTCGCGGCGTTCCTGGTGCACGTCCATGATCTCGCGCACGCACTCCTGGGGGCCGTTTAAGGCCACGGTGGCGGCGATCTGGATGGGCTGGAAGATGCCGTAGTCCAGATAGCTCTTGATGCGGGTCAGGGCGTGGACCATCTCAGGGTTGCCGCAGCAAAACCCGACGCGCCAGCCGGCCATGGAATAACTCTTGGTCAGGGAGAAGAACTCCACGCCCACGTCCTTGGCGCCCTTGGCCTGCAAGAAGCTCGGCGGCCGGTAGCCGTCGAAGCCGAAGTCGGCGTAGGCGAAGTCGTGGATGACCATCATGTCGTGTTCCTTGCAGAACTCGACGATGCGTTCGAAAAACGGGATATCCGCGGTCACCGTGGTGGGGTTGTGCGGATAGGAGATGATGAGCAGTTTGGGCTGGGGCCAGGTCTGTTTGGTGGCGGCCAGCAGATCCTCGAAGAAGTCGCGGTCGGAGCTGATGGGGATGCGCCGCACGTCGGCTCCGGCGATGATGCAGGAGTACGGGTGGATGGGATAGGCCGGATCGGTGGCGAAGACGACGTCGCCGGGCGAAAGCATGACGAGCGCCAGGTGGGCCAGACCTTCCTTGGCGCCCATGGTGACGACGGCCTCGGTTTCGGGGTCGATGTCCACGTCGAAGCGGCGCTTGTACCAGCCGGAGATGGCGTTTCGCAGGCCCTTGATGCCCCGGGAGGCGGAATAGCGATGGTTGGTGGCCTTTTGGGCGGCCTCGACCAGCTTTTCGACGATATGGGGTGGCGTGGGCAGGTCGGGGTTGCCCATGCCGAGGTCGATGACGTCCTCGTTTCGCCGCCGCATTTGCATTTTCAGCTCATTGACGGTGGCAAAAACGTATGGGGGGAGGCGCTCCATACGCGCGAACTTTTTCATGCCCTGGACTCCTTTTGAGGGGGCTCGTTATGGCGAAAGAGGAACATATGCGCCGGGCCGGCCCCCTGTAAAGAGCGGAAATGACCGGAAGTGCATGTTGCGCGAGCTTTTTTTCTTGACCCGGGACCGGCAAACGTTTAGTTGCCCCTTTTGCGGAGAG
>JBKICS010000448.1:0-9894 GCA_046567015.1 Acidobacteriota bacterium
TCCAGGCAGACGATGCCGCAGACCGCGCCGGCCAAGGTTTCGCCGTCGCGCACGCCGACCAGATGGTAGTCCGGATGCCGGGCCATCCGTTCGTAGGCCGCTTCCAGGCGGTCAAGCGGGGTGGCCAGACGCGTCAACGCCTCCAGCAGCCGGGCCAGTTGCGGCAGATCATCCCGAACGATGTCGGTCACGCGCATGCTCCCCCCTCCGTCTGGGCCATGAAAAAGGGAGCGCCCGCGCGCTCCCTTGCAAATCGTGTAACCGCCCTTCCGTACGAAACGCCCGGAAGGCAACCAGGGCGACGTCAGGGATGGGACGCGGCCGCGCCCACGCCCGGAGCCGCCACCGCCGCCACCGGGGCGGCAGGGGCCGTCTTCTTGGCCTGGACGATCTTGAACCCCTTGTCCAGCAACTTGACCGTCTCGCGCTCGCGCACCCGGGGATTGCGCGAACCCAAGACCACGGCAATAAGGCGCGTGTCGCCGCGCTTGGCCGTGGCCACGATGTTGTAACCCGAGGCGCACACGAACCCGGTCTTGAGCCCGTCCACGCCCTCGTAGCGGCCAAGCAGGGAATTGGCGTTGTGCCGCTGGCGGTTGTTGTGGGTGAAATACTGCATGGAATGGATGGTCAGCGCCTTGGGGAACTGCTCCAGATAGGCGGCGGCGAGCTTGAGCATATCCCGGGCCGTGGTCAGCTGCCCCTCGGCCGGCAGGCCGTTGGGATTGTGGAACACGGAGTTGGTCATGCCCAGGCGCTTGGCCGTGTCGTTCATCAGCGCCACGAAGGCGTCGACATTGCCGTTTTCCAGATTGTCGGCGATAGCCATGCAGGCGTCGTTGGCCGAGGCCACGGCAATGCCCTGGATGAGGTCGGTGATCTTGACCTGCTCGCCGTTTCGCAGGTGCATGTTGGACCCGCCCTGGGTCGCGGCCCGTTCCGAGACCTCGATGACGTCCCAGGGGCGCAGCCGGCCCTGGCGGATGGCGTCGAAGAGAATGTAGAGGGTGAGCACCTTGGTGAGCGAAGCCGGCGGAATCTGGGCGTCGGGGTTCTGTTCGTAGAGCACTTCCCCGGTGTTCATGTTCCACAGGATGGCCGACTTGACGGTGAGGGTCGGAACGGTGCAGGCGCCGATGTCGCCTTCCTCGTTCTCCATGTCGGCCTTGGCCGCGGCGGTTCTGCCGCGACGCGGTTTCTGGACCGCGGCGTCGGCCTTGGCCGCCCGGGCGGAGCGGCCGACCTTGGCCGGGCGCTCGGCCTTGGCGTGCTTGGCGGCCTTGGCGTGTTTCTCGCCCTTGGCGGGCTTGTCCGCCTTGGCCGGTTTGTGGGCGGCGGTCTTGGCCCGGTCCTTGTCGGCGTGGCCGGAGTCCTTGGCCATGGCGGCCATGGGAGCCAGGACCAGGGCCAAGGCGGCCAGGACGGCCAGGACGGCGGCGCGAAGTGCGTGTTGCATGTGGCGTAATTCCCCTTGCGCGGCACAGAACCGGGCGTGATGCCCGGCTGACGCCGGGAGCGACGATGCGCTTTTACTCGCGCCCAAGGGGAAAGTCAAAACCCCGGATTCCCGGCGTGTCGGATTCCCGGCGTTGCGCCGGGCGGCCGCTTGCCGTAGGATGCCGCCAAGGAGCGGGTGAGGCCGCGCGCCTCCTCCGTTGCCACCAGGGAGCCTTTCATGTCGCGTTTCGACCCCGTCCCGTCCCGGCCGGCCGTCTGGGCCCAGGCCGGTGGCCATCCGTACGGCCGTCCCGCCGCCCGCCTGCCGGGGCGTCCGGCGGCTTTGCGCCGTGTCCGGGACACGACCCTGCGGCGGCCGTGCGCCGACCGGCGCTGATCCCAGCCATGGCCGATTCATACGATTTCCCCGACATTCAGGAACGCTTGCTCGCCTTGGAAGAGGCCTTTGCCGACCAGAATGCCTACCGGTTCAAAAAAACCCTGGCCGAGTTGCGCCGGACCGTCAAAATGCGGGCCAACACCACGGCCCTGGTCCAGGCCGAACTTCTGGACAGCCGCAAGGAAACCGAACGCAACCGCAAGCAGTGCGTGGATTTGCAGGCCAAGCTCAAGACCGTGGTGGACCGCTTCGAGGGCTCGTTTACGGCCTTCGAGAAATTCCGCAAGGCCATCCGGGTGGTGGAACTCATGCGCGGGCACGAGGATCTGCCGGCGGTGCTGGACCGCATCAAGGAGCTGTTCGGGCTGCGGGCGGTAAGCCTGCTCCTCGACGCCGACGAATACGCGCCCTTCGAGCCGCCCGGCGCGCGCCTGGCCGAGGCGACGGCGCTTCGCAAGGGATTGTCGGCGCTTATGCCCAAGGCCACAGGGCCGGGGCCGTTTATGGGCTCGATCAAGGCCGTGCCCAATCCGGAATTTTTTTTCGGCCCGGGCTTTTGCGCCGAGCGCAAGGTGCTGCTTCTGGGCTCGTGCTTCATCTATCCCCTGCGCGACAAGTTCGGGCCGCAAAAGCTCGTCGGCATCCTGAGCTTTTTCGACTCCAACCCCGACCGCTACACCAGCGAGAAAGGGTCGGAGTTCGCCACCCATTTCGCCGACATCCTGGGCTACACCATCGTTGACGTCACGGACCGCAAAAAGGCCGAGCGCCTGCGCGAGGACGTGGAGCGCATGACCCGCCACGACCTCAAGTCGCCGCTGACCGCCGTGCTGACCCTGCCCCAACTCCTGCGCCGCGACGGCAACCTGAGCGAGCGGCAAAACGACATGTTAAGCCTCATGCAGCACGCCGGCTACCGCATGCTCAACATGATCAACCAATCCCTGGATCTCTACCGCATGGAGCGCGGGGTCTACGAGCTGACCCCCCAGTCCGTGGACGTGTTGCCCATCCTGGACAACATCGCCGGGGAGTTGCGCGGGGTCATCGAGGCCAGCGAGCTCAGCCTGGAGGTGACGGTGCGGGGCCGGACCCGGGCCGAGAGGGACGCCTTTGCCGTGCGCGGCGAGGAAATGCTCCTCTATACCATGCTCTCCAACCTGATCAAAAACGCCCTGGAAGCCTCGCCGGCCGGGGCCAAGGTGACCGTGTCCCTGGCCGAGGGCCGCACCCTGGACGTGGCCGTGCACAACGCCGGAGCCGTGCCGGCAGCGGTGCGGGGACGGTTTTTCAGCAAATTCGCCACGGCCGGCAAAAAGGACGGCACTGGCCTGGGCGCCTACGGAGCCAAGCTCATCGCCGAAATCCACGGGGCCAAGATTAGCATGGCCACCTCGGACCAGAAAGGCACGACCATCACCGTGGCCTTTCCCAAGCCCCGCACGACAGAGAAACACCCCGCGCTCCGCCCGGGCGGCATCAAATAACCAAGCCGCCTCATGGCGGCGGCCGGACCACGGGTCAGGCCCGACGGACCAGCATGCGGCCGCCCGCGCCGCCGGACGCAACCGTCGACCCGGCCCGGTCGTAGGCCCGAAGCGCCCGGCTGGTCGGGGGAGTGCTCGGAGACGAGGCCAGGGACGCGCCGGTCCCGGCGAACCGGCTCGTGCCGGGCGTCGCGGCCAGGGCGATCAGCACCGCCGTTTGCCGGGCCTGCCCCTGGGCGCTGTCGCCGAAATCGCGGCCCTGACTGGCCGAGCCGTCCGCGCCGGGATCGGCCGGCGCCAGCGGCGCGTTGCCTTGCCCCTGGATTCCCGTCGCGGCCGGGGCGGGCCGCCCCGCATCGGCGGCGGATTCGGTGACCGGCGGGCTGGCCGGCGGCTCGGGCACGGCCGGAACCCGGGCCGCGTAGAGCCCGAGAACGCCGAATCCGCCGCTGTCCACCGCATCGATCATGGCCTGCTCCTTTGGGAATCCACCGCTTCGTTTCTCCTTTCGGCCACTGCCTCTCGCTTCTTTAGTCCCGGGACAAAATACGGTATGCTTCCCCCTGTCATGCCATACCCGGAAACCGCCATCTATGCCGTCACCGCCAAGGGCATCCGCCTGGGCGAGCGACTGGCCAAGGCGCTTGGCGGCCGGCTCCACGCCCCGGCCCGCCTGGCCGCCGCCGACGTCGTCCCCTATGCCGGCCTGTCCGAGCTTGTGGCCGAGACCTTCCACCGCTGCCGAACCCACATTTTCATCGGGGCCTGCGGCATTGCCGTGCGGGCCATCGCGCCGCACATCCGCGACAAGGCCACCGACCCGGCGGTCGTCTGCCTGGACGACGCCGGCCGGTTCGCTGTAAGCCTGCTCTCCGGCCATCTGGGCGGAGCCAACGACCTGGCCCGGCAGGCGGCGGCCGTTGTCGGCGCGACCCCGGTGGTCACCACCGCCACCGACGCGGCCAGCGCCCCGGCCATCGAACTGCTGGCCCGCGACCTGGGGTTGCCCCTGGACAATCCCCTGGCCACCCGCCGGGTCAATGCCGCCCTGGCCGCCGGGGAATCCGTGGCCGTGTTCGATCCCCTGGGGCTGTTCACCCCGGGACAGGCCGAAGCGGCCGGAAATTTCCACTGGGTGGCCGGGCCGGATCAGACCCCGGCCGACGCCCCGCTGGTCGTGGTGGACTGGCGCGTCGGGCCGCCGACCCCGACCCGGCTCTACCTGCGCCCCAAGGTGCTCGTCGCCGGGGTCGGCTGCCGCCGGGGCGCGCCGGCAAGCGACATCCTGGCCCTGCTCGAGCACGTCTGCCGGCAGCGCCGGCTGGCCCTGGCCAGCATCATTGCCCTGGCCAGCATCGAGGCCAAGCGCGACGAGGCCGGGCTGCTGGAAGCGGCCCGGACCCTGAACCTGGACATTCTCTTCTACCGGGCCGATGAACTTGCCGGCGTCAGCGTGCCCCACCCTTCGGCGGTGGTGGCCAAACACATGGGAGTGGGCAGCGTATGCGAAGCGGCGGCGATTCTGGCGACAGGGGGCGGGAGGCTGCTCGCCCCCAAGACGCGGACCGGCTTCTCCACGACGGCCATCGCCCTGGCTCGCTGACCGTGGTGGGGCTTGGCCCCGGCGATTCCGCCCTGCTCGCCCCCCTGGCCGAGGCCGCCCTGGCGGCGGCCGAGGTCGTGGCCGGCTACACCGCCTATATCGAGCTGATTCCGGACCGCCTGTTGGCCGGCAAGACCGTGGCTGCAACCGGCATGACCGGCGAGGTGGACCGTTGCCGGGCCGCCCTGGAAGCCGCCGACGCCGGGGCGCGCGTGGTCCTGGTCTCCAGCGGCGACGCCGGGGTGTACGGCATGGCCGGGCTGGCCCTGGAAATGCTCGAAGCCATGGGCCTGGCCCAGCGCATCGCGTTTTCCGTGGTGCCGGGCATCCCGGCCGTGTGCGCCGCCGCCGCCCTGCTCGGCGCGCCGCTGACCCACGATTTCGCGGTCATAAGCCTCTCCGACCTGCTGACCCCCCTTCCGGTCATCGAACGCCGCCTGGAAGCCGCCTTTGCCGCCGATTTCGTGGTCGCCATCTACAACCCGCGCTCGCGCAAGCGCTCGGGCCATCTGGCCGCCGCCCTGGCCTGCGCCGCCCGCCACCGCAGCCCCGAAACCCCGGTGGGCATGGTCAAAAACGCCTACCGTCCGGGCCAGGAAATCCGCGTCGCCCGGCTCGCCGAGGCCGACCCGTCCTTCGCCGACATGCTCACGCTGATCCTTGTCGGCAACAGCGCCAGCCGCCTGACCGCCGGCCGCTTTCTGACCCCGCGCGGCTACGCCGGGAAATACGATCTGGGCTAGCTATTTCCGACCACCCAAGGAGTAAATATCCCGTCTTTCCCGGCCATTGCACCTTGACAGGCTGTCCTGGCTGGCCGTACACCCTCTAAGTGATAAATTATTCTTTGAAGGAGGTGTGAGGGATGAAAAAAGCGTTGTTGTCCTGTCTGATGTGCGCTGCGTTGGTGGGCTTCGTGGGACTGCCCATGGTGCAGGCCGTGGACGCGCCGGCTGACGGCGTGGTCAAGGCCCCCGAGGGCTTCGCCGCCACCCAGAGCGAAGTGAAGTTTTCCCACAAAGGCCACGCCAAGGTCGATTGCAAAGTCTGCCACCACAAAGGCGAAGCCACCCAGAAGTGCGCCTCGGCCGGTTGCCATGACAGCACCGATCCCAAGGACAAGACCAGCGACAAGTCGTTCTACCGTGCCTTCCATGACATGAAGAGCGAAAAGAGCTGCCTGGGCTGCCACAAGAAGGAAACCAAGGGCCCCACCAAGTGCCCCGAGTGTCATCCGAAGAAGGGCGCCTAACACCTGTCATCGACGCGAGGTCGGGAGCCTATCCCCCGGCCTCGCGCCCGCATTGACCCAACTCCGCCGAGGTATCGCATGGCGACCGACAAGTCCCTTCCCGACAGCGACGACGACATCATCGATCTCACCGACCTCGTGGAAGAAGGGACTGCCGGAGACGGCGCTTCCGGCGACACCGGCGTCGACATGAGTTTTGAGCAAGAGCTCGACGATCTGTTCGGCGACGCCGAACCCCTGCCCGCCAAAGCCGCCCAGCCAGCCAAGGAATCCCAGGACGCCGACGATCTGTTCGATCTGGCCGGCTTCGAAGCGAACGACGCCCCGAAGGCCACCGACGCCCCGGACGACGACGTGATCGACCTGGCTGGCCTTGGCCTCGACGAAGAACCCGAAACCGCCCAACCCGGCGGCAACCTCGCGGACCTCGGCTTTGACGACGACCTGGCCCCTGCCGCGGCCAAGGCCGGCGACGCCGATACCCTGGATATTTCCGACGTCGGCATTGACGACCTGGGCCTCGACGAGACGCCCAAGACCCAAGCCGTCGCGCCCCCCCCCAGCGCCCCCGATTTCGGCGACCTCGAAGAAAAACCCGCCGACGCTGCCGCGACCGCTCCGGCCACGGACACCATGGACCTTGCGTCCCTCGATTTCGACGATATCGAGCCGGCCGGCCAGGACGCCGCCGCCGACATCGCCGCCATGCTGACCGAACAGGACGACAGCCCGGCCCAGGATCTTTCCGACGCCGACCTCGACGCCTTGCTCGCCGAGCCGGACCAAACCAGCAACGACGCCGCCATGGCCGATCTGCTCGGCGCGCTGCCCGACGCCCCCGAAGACGCGACACCCAGCCCGGCCGACCTGACCGGCGAAGGCCAGACGCCGATCCCGGCCGTGGCCGAGGCCGCCGGGCTCGCGGCCGCTGCCGCCGTCCCCCTGGCCGCCATGGCCGCTGTCGGCACGGCCCGATCCGAGGCCGGCCCCTCCGTCGGCGGCATCGACCTCGGCGCCCTGGACACGCTCATCGATTCCTCCAAGGCCCCGGCCGCCGAGGCCCAAGCGCCGGCCGCGCCGGACAGCGCCCTGCTCGACCGGGTGACCGCCCTGGAAACCGCCGCCGCCGACCTCGGCCAACGCCTCGACGGCCTGCCGCCCATCCCCAGCGAGGAAACCCTGGCCGAGACCCTGGCCGCGCGCCTGGAAAGCCTGCTCACCAGCCACCTCGACGCCCTGCGCGGCGAACTCCCGGCCGCCGGCGACCTGGCCCGCGCCGACGACGTGACCAGCGCGCTTACCGACGTGCGCCAGTCCCTGGCCCGGCTGGAAGCCCTGGATCAGGGCCGTCGCCTCCAGTTCGAAGACTTTACCCGGTCCATGGAAACGCAGATCGCCGAACTACGCCGGGAACTGCCCGCCGCCACAGATTTCGTTTCACCCGAACGCCTCGCCCAGGCCCTCGGCGAACTGCGCGAAACCCTGGCCGGCGACCTCTCCGCCAACCTCGCCGCCCGCCTGGACGCCGCCGTCGACGCCGCCCGCCAGGCCGCCCACGAGGAAATCGCCACCCTGGGGCGCGCCCTGACCGAACGCATCGACAACCTGGAAAACGACCGCATCGATCCCAACGCCCTGGCCGCCAATCTCCGCGAAACGCTGCTGAGCGAGGCCCTCGATCCCAAGGCGCTCCAGGACGCCGCCGCTACCGCCGCCAAGGCCGACGCCGCCGCCCAGCAAGCCCTGGCCGGTCTTGAAACGCGCCTGACCCCCGGCGACCTCGACGCCGCCCTCAAAACCCTGCGGACCGAACTGGTCGCCGAAATGGAACGCGCCGTGCCCCAGGCCGCGGCGACCGTCATCCGCGAGGAAATTGCCGGGCTGCTGCACGATCTGGGCGAGTAGCCGGCAGAGAGGAAGACAGCGAGAAAGACGAAGAGGCCTCCGGCGGCCGGGGGGCTAAGCCCCCCGGACCCCTTACCTGTCTGTGGTCCGCGTTGCTTCCTTCCCCGTATCTTTCCTGTTTGGGGGGCGGCCGGGAGGGGGTAACCCCCTCCCGGCCGCCGGAGGCATCTGCTCTTGATTCCTACAATTTCGACTTCAGCACCATGTCGGTGATCGGGCCGCGCGAGCGTTCGCCCTTGAGCACGATGTGGGCGTAGTTGGCGAACCCCTTGAACTTGCGCACGATCCAGTTGAGCCCGTTATTGGCCTCGTTGAGATAGGGGTTGTCGACCTGCGAGGTGTCGCCGAGCACCACGCACTTGACGCCCTCGCCCATGCGCGTGAGCAGGGCGCGCACTTCCGAACGGGCCAGGTTTTGCGCCTCGTCGATGACCACGAAGGCGTTTTCGATGTTCATGCCGCGCACGAAGGCCAGCGGCAGGATCTCGAATTTCTTGGGATTGACCCGCAGCATTTCGTCGTTGGGATTTAAAAACACCTTGTTGGCCGCCCGGCAGCGGTGGAGCTTGACCAGCAGCTCGAAGACGTATTTGACGTAGGGCTCCATCTTTTCGGACACGTCCCCGGGCAGATAGCCCATCTTGGCCCCTATCTCGATGGTGGGCTTTAATACGAAGATCTTGTCGAATTGTTTCTTCTCCTGCACGGCGAAGAGGGCGGCGGCCAGGGCCAGGAAGGTCTTGCCGTAGCCGGCCTCGCTCTGGATGGAGACCAGGTCGATGTGCGGCGACATGATCAGCTCCAGGGCCAGGTTATGGTAGACCGTGCGCGGCCGCACGTTCCACACGTCGCAGGTGTGGTTGATGACCCGCTCGCCGTCCGGGGCGTGGAGCACCGGCTTGCCCTCGCGCCAGGTGAAGCAGTTGGGCACGATGTCCTCGCCCTCCTCCACGAAGCCGGTATAGCGCTGGGATTCCGACTCGAAGGGCTTGGAATCGCGCAGCTCCTCGCTTTTGATGCCGCGCAGCCCGGCCTGGAGCTGCAGGATGCGGTCGTTGGTGACCAGCACCGGATCCTCGATGGAGGAGGCCTGGATCTCGTCCAGGATGTGGTTGTCGACGATGTCGGTGAAGGCGGAATGGCTCTGGTCGTTTTGGATGAAGTGGATGGCGTCGCGGTGGTCGCTTAAAACGCCGATGACGTTGGCCACGATGTGGCGCAGCTTGGGCGTCTTTTTGAGCGACTCCAGCTCCATGAGCACGTGGTAAGGGATGTGGATGGCGTTTTCCACGCCGTTTCGCAGCTTGAGCACGCACTGCGGGTTTTCGATGAGCACGTTGGTGTCGAGGACGTAGTTCTTGCGTCCCGTCGCGTCGCCGCCGTCGGTCATGCCAATCCTCCCTGGTTCGCCGCCCCGGCCCTCGGGCCTGCCCGCCGCCCCCCTGGCGGCCGGCGGTCCCGGTGGACCGGCGTTCGCGGACTGTCCCCGGACGTCGGTCCCGGGCCAAACAAAAAGCGGCGGGACGCCTTATGCGTCCACGCCGCCTTGTTCCTTGTTGCGCCGGCAGGTTGCCTTGCCGGATCGTCGCTGCTTCCGGTTCAAGCGCCGCCCCCTGGCCGGCTCGCGCCGAGGCGCGGCCACAGCCCTTGCGGGAGGCGCGCCTTGGCGCGCAAGGGGTGGGGCAACATTGGGCAGTCGGCTTTTTTCATATCCCAGACAATACGCCTATCCGATGCCATTTCAACAATCCGAATTCGTCTGTCATCCGATGCTCCGGGCCGAGCCCCGTTCATAACCCTTCAATACTTC
>JBKICS010000449.1:0-3309 GCA_046567015.1 Acidobacteriota bacterium
GACTACGTCTATTGCGTACCCGAGCTCGTGGAGCTTCGCGGCAACAAGTTCCACAAGAAGAAAAATCTGCTCAGCCAGTTCCTGCGGACCTACGACTACGAATACAAGCCGCTGACCCCGGACTGCGTGGAGGAGACCCTGGAGCTGCAGCGCCAGTGGTTCGCCTGGCGCGATCCCGTGGATTCCGGGGCGCTTTTAGCCGAAAACAAGGCCATCGTGCGGGTGCTGCAATGCTGGGACCGCATGCCGGGTCTGGTCGGCGGGGCCATCCGGGTGGACGGCGAAATGATCGCCTACACCGTGGCCGAGGAACTGACGCCGGAGATGCTGGTCATCCATTTCGAGAAGGGGCGTCCGGGCTTCAAGGGCGTCTATCAGGCCATCAACCAACTGTTTTTGGCCGACGCCGGCAAGCCCTACGCCCTGGTCAACCGCGAGCAGGATCTGGGCGACGAGGGCCTGCGCAAGGCCAAACTGTCGTACAATCCGTGCATGTTCCTCAAGAAATGCAAGGTGTCGGTGGCCCCGGCCGACTGAGCCTTCAATGGTCCCGGGCGCCCGCCGCAGTGCCCGGCCCGTGCCGGACCGGACACTGCGGCGAGCCTGGGCTTGCCTTTCTCGGTAAAACAATCAAAGGTGCCCGTGGCATTTCGGCGGCAACAACAAGGTGGACACGGCGACAGGCATGGACAAGCGGTTTAAAGTGTTGGTCGTTGACGACTCCAAGGTCATGCGGGGGATCATCCGCAAGATGCTCAGCTCCGACGGAGCCGAGGTGGTGGAGGCGTGCGACGGCAAGCAGGCCCTTGAACTGCTGGCCGGGCAAGCGGTCGACTGCATCATTTCCGATTGGAACATGCCGCGCATGAAGGGCATCGATCTTTTGCGCCGGGTGCGCGGCGACGCCGCCCTGGCCCAAACGCCGTTCGTCATGGTCACGGCCGAGGCCCTGGCCGCCAATATGGCCGAGGCCGACGCCGCCAAGGTCAGCTGCTATCTGACCAAGCCCTTTACCGCCGACGACCTCTGGGGCACCCTGCGCCGCATCCTGCCCGACCGCCTGCCCGGCTTAGCAGACTGAAACCACGCACCGTAATCCCTCAAGGGTTTTTCTCATGTCGTACCGCCTCCCGCTCCAGGCGCTGTCGCGCCTCGCCCAATGGTTTTTCTTCCTGGCCAGCCTGTACGTCGGCGTGCAGTTCACGCGCTATTGCCTGGCCGCCACGGCGGGTAACCCGGGCGGCATCGCCCGGCCGGCCGGCGTGGAAGGCTTTTTGCCCATAAGCGCCCTGCTTGGCCTGCGCCGGTTCCTGGCCACCGCCGCCTTCGATCCGGTGCATCCGGCCGGCCTGTGGATTCTTCTGGCCGCCATCGCCATGGGGCTGCTCGTGCGCAAGGGTTTTTGCGGCCACGTCTGTCCGGTGGGCTTCGTCGTCACCCGGCTGGGCCGCCTGGGCCAACGCCTGGGCCTCGCCCGCAGCCTGCCGCCGCGCCTGGACGCCGGCCTGGGGCTGCCCAAATACCTGCTCCTGGCCTTCTTTCTTTTCACCACCTTTTTCGGCATGAGCCTGGTCGATATCGAATCCTTCCAGCGCTCGGCCTACAACATCACCGCCGACGCCCGGATGCTGCGCTTTTTCGCCAGCCCAAGCGCCACGGCCGTGACGGTCCTGGCGGTCCTGGCCGGGCTCGGGCTCGTCTTTCGCGGCTCGTTTTGCCGCTGGCTGTGCCCCTACGGCGCGCTGCTCGGGCTTTTTGCCAAGATCGGCCCCACCGCCCTGGCCCGCGACGCCGACGGCTGCACCGGCTGCGGCCGCTGCCGCAAGGCCTGCCCCATGGACATCCCCATCGCCGCCTCGTCCCGGCCCATGGCCTGCACCGGCTGCGCCTCCTGCGTCATCGCCTGCCCGCGCCCGCAAAGCGCCGTGCGCTTCACCTTCGCCGGCCGTCCCGTGCCCTGGTGGACCACGGCCGTCGGCGCGTCCGGCGTCTTCGCCCTGGCCTACCTCGCCGCCCACGCCCTGGGCCTGTGGAACTCCAGCCTGCCGCCGGCCATGCTGGCCCGCCTCTACGCCATGGCCCTGGGCGGCTAGGCCGGCTTCCGGCCTGGCTGCTGGATTACCAGCGGCTTTTGGCCCCACTGCTCGCTGTTGTTCAAAAAAAACAGTGCTGCCGTCGGTGGACGCGCCGCGGCGTTTCCCCGGCCTCACCCCCTTCCCTCTTGCACCCTATGCTCTCCGAGGATATACCAAAAGTTGTCCTATACTTAAAATAATCCAAGAGAGAGGGCGCAATGAGCAAGCTCATTAAGGAAGCACAGGAAGCCGGACGGCTGCACATCGACTCGCCGCTGATGGGCGAATCCCTGGTCAGCCGGGCGCTGCTGGCCAGCCAGGGCCAGCGGGAAACCTTCCGCATGCACCCTGACGTCAACGTGCTCAAAATCGGCGGCCAGTCCATCATGGACCGGGGAGCCAAGGCACTGCTGCCGATCCTCGACGAGCTGCTCAAGGCCAAGGAAGAGCACAAGATCATTCTTATGACCGGCGGCGGCACCCGGGCCCGGCATATCTACAACATCGGCCTGGAACTGGGCATGCCCACGGGCGTTTTGTCCAAGCTCGGCGACAAGGTGGCCTCGCAAAACGCCGAGATCCTCTCGGTGCTCCTGGCCAAGCACGGCGGCGTGCGCATCGGCCACGGCGACCACCTTGAACAGCTCACCATGTTCTGCCAGCTCGGCTACCTGCCCATCACCCCGGGCATCCCGCCCTACGGCTTCTTCGAACACCCGGCCGAGGAAGGCATGATCCCGCCGCACCGCACCGACTCCGGCGCGTTCCTGCTGGCCGAGAACATCGGCGCCAAGTCGCTCATTTACCTCAAGGACGAAAAGGGCCTCTATAGCGACGATCCCAAAAAGGCCAAGGATCGCGAAAAGCTCGAATTCTACGGCCGCATCTCCGTTTCCGAACTGGCGGCGCTCAACCTCGACGACCTCATCGTCGAACGGCCCGTGCTGCGCTTCCTCAAGCACTCCAAGTGCATCAAACAGTTCCAGGTCATCGACGCCCTGCGTCATCCCGAGCACATCATCGCGGCGCTACGCGGCGAACATGTGGGGACCATCGTCTACAAGGACGAGTAGGGACGGGCGAGCGAAGAGAGAGAAAGGCGGAAGATGCCTCCGGCGGCCGGGGGGATGATCCCCCCGGACCCCTGCAATGGGGCGGGGGAGAGGGCGGGAGACTGGGAGGCTGGACGGCGGCGGGAAGCCGCCGAAGATGGGGGCGGAATTTGCCCCGATGC
>JBKICS010000450.1:0-2899 GCA_046567015.1 Acidobacteriota bacterium
AGGCCGTAGAACGAACAGCGGTTCAAAAAACCCACCAGCACGGCCTTTCGCGCCACGCGCGCCGCCTCCCGCAACACCAACGCCGGATCGGGACAAAATTCCAGCACCGTGAGCAGCACGGCGAAATCGAACTGCTTGTCGGCAAAGGGCAGATGCCCGGCATCGCCCAGATGCAGGTCCGCCCGGTTGCCCAGACGCGCCCGGGCCGCTTCGAGCATGTGCGGCGAGGCGTCCAGGCCCGTGACGTCGAACCCGCCATTGTGCAGCACTTCGAGAAACACCCCGGTGCCGCAACCGATCTCCAGCAGCCGCTGGCCCCGCCGGGGCCAGGCCGCGGTCATGCGCTCTAAAAGGCGCATCTCGCGCTTAAGCGCGAACGCGCCGGCTCCGGTCTGAAACCAGGCGTCGTAGCGTCTGGCTGTTTCCTTGTCCCACATGGACGCTCACAGCCGCGAAGGGCGGCGGAATGTTGGTTGGGTTAGGGTTGGGGTTGGGTAAGGGTGAAGCCTCCGGCGGCCAAAGGGCTTCGCCCTTTGGAATCCCGGGACAGGGGCTTTTGCCGGGTCGGCTGACCGTGCAAGGGGCCTGCGAAGCTTGCAAGGGCCTTGGCCCGGAGCGCTTTTGGAAAAACGAGAAAAGCGCCCCGGCCCTTGTTGCCCGTCCGACGGCGACGACACGCCGCCTTTGGCGACAGATTAGCGCGCCCCCGGATCCTTGTACACCGCGCCCTGGGCGGCGGACTTGACCAGGGAGGCATAGCGCCGCAGCAGCGGCGATTCGATGACCTTTTCGGGGTGGACCAGGGTCGCCCGGCGGGATTCCAGCTCGGCCGCGTCCACGCAGACGTCAAGCCGGCGGGCCGGGATGTCGATCTCGATGCGGTCGCCCTCGCGGACCAACCCGATGGGACCGCCGTCGGCCGCCTCGGGCGAAACGTGGCCGATGGCCGCGCCGCGCGTGCCGCCGCTGAAACGACCGTCGGTAATCAGCGCCACCTGCTCGCCCAACCCCATGCCCATGATGTTGGAGGTGGGGGAGAGCATCTCGCGCATGCCCGGCCCGCCCTGCGGCCCCTCGTAGCGGATGACCACCACGTCGCCGGGATTGATCTTGCCGCCGAGGATGGCCGTGTTGGCGTCCTCCTCGCTGTCAAACACCCGGGCCGGGCCGGCGTGGCGTATCATGGCCGGGGCCACGGCCGACTGCTTGACCACCGCGCCGTCGGGAGCCAGGCTGCCGCGCAGGATGGCGATGCCGCCTTCGTTGGCGTAGGGCTCCTTGGCCCGGATGACGTCGAAATTGCGCACCCGCGCCTTGAGGTCGGCGAGGTTCTCGCCCAGGGTCTTGCCGGTGGCGGTCATGACGTCGAGGTGCATGAGCCCCCGCTTGGCCAGCTCGCTCATGACGGCCGGGATGCCGCCGGCCCGCTCCAGGTCGTCCAGGTAATGCTTGCCGGCCGGGGAAAGCTTGCACAGATTGGGGGTCTTGCGTGACACGGCGTCGAAGATGTCCAGGGTCAGCGGCAAGCCGGCCTCGGCGAACACCGCCGGCAAATGCAGCACCGTGTTGGTGGAACAGCCAAGCGCCATGTCCATGGTCACGGCGTTTTCGATGCTCTTTTCGGTGACGATGTCCCGGGGACGGATGTTTTTGGCCAGCAGATCCATGATCCGCATGCCGGCCGTCTTGGCCAGACGCACCCGCTTGGCCGTCACCGCCGGGATGGTGCCGTTGCCGGGCAGCCCCAGGCCCACCGATTCCGACAGGCAGTTCATGGAATTGGCCGTGAACATGCCCGAACACGAGCCGCAGCCCGGACAGGCGTTTTGTTCGAGCTCCTCGAGCCCCTCGGCGTCAATGCTCCCGCGTTTGAACTTGCCCACGGCCTCGAACACGTCGATGAGGTCGACTTGGCCGGCGTCGGTGGTTCCGGCCAGCATGGGCCCGCCGCTGACGATGATGGCCGGGATGTTGAGGCGCAGCATGGCCATGAGCATGCCCGGCACGACCTTGTCGCAGTTGGGGATGCACACCAGCGCGTCAAAGGGATGGGCCGAAGCCATGATCTCGATGGAGTCGGCGATGATTTCCCGGCTGACCAGGGAAAAATGCATGCCGGCATGGTTCATGGCCAGGCCGTCGCACACGCCGATGACCGGGAAGGTCATGGGCGTGCCGCCGGCCAGCCGGATGCCGGCCTTGACCGCCTCGGCGATGGTGTTCAAATGGATGTGGCCGGGCACGACCTCGTTGGCGGAATTGACCACGCCGATAAGCGGGCGCTGCATTTCCTCTTTGGTCAGACCAAGCGCGTAGAGCAACGAACGATGCGGGGCCTTTTCCAGCCCTGATTTGAAAAGCGAGCTGCGCATGACGGTGTCCTTGGGGGAGGGTTGTCCGGCCTGGCGCCGGGGAAGCGAGTTTTCCACAATCACCGCCCGACTGGCAAGGCCGGCCCGCGTAACAACGGCCCCGCTCCCCTTTCCCTTTTTTTCGGAGTCCCCATGCGCATCGTCAACCTGCACCACACGGCCCTGGTCGCCACCTTTCGCAAACTCGGCCACGAGGTGCTCTCCATCGGCACCACCGCCAACTGCGACGTCCACCTGACCGAACCGCTGTCCTGCAAGCGTTTTCTCGACATCCTTAAGGCCAGAGGCCTGCGCCCGGATCTGGTCCTGTGGTTCGACGCCTGCCAGCCGCCCTGGATTTTCGGCCTGGAAAGCCTGCCCGCCGTCACCATCGGCTATTCCGTGGACCAGTACATGAATCCCTGGCACGTCCCCTACAGCGCCGCCTTCGACGCCTTTTTCGTCGCCCAGAAGGACTATCTGCCGCTGTTTGCCGACTCCCCCGGCAACCGGCCGGCCCAGTGGCTGCCGCTTTTCTGCGATCCCGC
>JBKICS010000451.1:0-25232 GCA_046567015.1 Acidobacteriota bacterium
CTCCTGGCGCTTCTCCGCCCCCAGCGTCGCGCCGCCTCTTGACGCCGGGCCGCCCCGGCCCTACAAACCGCCCCCCGCCCCGGGAAATCCCCCGGGGCGGCCGCCTGCCGCCAAGGAGGTCCGCCCCATGGACCAGGGTTTCCAACTCCCCCTGTATCTCGATCTGACCGCCGTCTTCCTCATGGCCGCAACCGGGGCCATCGAGGCCATCCGCCGGGAATTCGACCTGGTCGGGCTGCTCGGCTTGTCCTTTGCCACCGGCCTTGGCGGGGCGCTCATTCGCGACGGCATCTTTCTGCAATCCGGCGTGCCGGCCGTGGTGCGCAATCCCGACTATCTCTATGCCGTGGCCGGCGCGGCCGCGGCCTGCCTGCTCTTCGGCCGCCGGGCGCTGCTCTCCGAGCGGCTGGTGGCCCTGGTCGACGCCGCCGCCCTGGGGGCCTATGCCGTGGTCGGCATGGAAAAATCCCTCGCCTTTGGCCTGGATTTCGCCGCCGCCGTGCTGGTCGGCACGGTCAACGCCTGCGGCGGAGGGATCCTGCGCGACGTGCTCATGCGCGAGGAGCCCATGGTCTTTCGGCCGGGCCAGTTCTATGCCCTGGCCGCCTTGCTCGGTTGCCTGACCTATCCCTTCCTGCTCCAGAGCCTGGAACAGCCGCCCCTGGTTGCGGCCCTTGGCACCATCGTCTTCACCTTCGGGCTGCGCGTGCTGGCCATCACCCGCAACTGGCGCACGGCCCCGGTGCGCGACACGGGGCTGTTTCGCCGCCGCCCGGCTGCCCGCGTCTTGACGCCCCGGCCCAAAGCGGGTCTACACGGGACAGGCTCGCCCTCCGGCGGCCAGGATCTCAAGCAGGGGGCAAAAAAACCGTGACCCGGCCCATCACCACCCTTTTTTGCGACGTCGGCGGCGTGCTGTTGACCAACGGCTGGGACCGGCAGGCCCGGGCCGAGGCCGCCCGTCTCTTTGGCCTGGACGCCGCCGAAACCGACGAGCGCCATCACCTGACCTTCGACGCCTACGAGGAGGGCAAGCTCTCCCTGGACGAATACCTCGACCGCACGGTTTTTTACGCCCCGCGCGCCTTTACCAGGGACGCATTTCGGGATTTCATGCTGTCGCGCTCCAAGCCCCTGCCCGAGATGTTCAGCTACGTGCGCAACATAAAAGCCCGCCACGGCGTCAAGATCGTCATCGTCAACAACGAAGGGCGCGAACTCAACAACTACCGCATCAAGGCCTTCGGCCTGGGCTGCTTTGTCGATGCCTTCGTGTCCTCGTGCTTTGTCCACATGCGAAAGCCCGACGCCGACATCTTTCGCATGGCCCTGGACATTGCCCAGACCGACGCCGCCGACGCCGTGTATATCGACGACCGGGCCATGTTCGTGGAAGTGGCGGCGACCCTTGGCATCCGGGGCGTGGTCCACCGCGACGCGGCCACCACGGCCAAGGAGCTGGCCGCGCTCGGCGGATTCGCCGCCGCCTGCCCGGCCGCCGTCGGCTGAGCCGCCAGGGCGCGGCGAAGTGTCCGGCCGTTGTCGACTCCAACGGCCGGGCGCGGACGAAGTGCCCGGCCGGGGGTTCCAAGGCCGGCCTATTTACGGTACGGTGCGGGGGTAAATCAAACGGAGAGCACACGGCCTCTCCAAGGAGTCGGTTCATGACCAAGATCGCCATTCCCTCCCGCGACGGCCAGGTGGACGAACACTTCGGCCACTGCGGCTATTTTACCGTGCTGACCATCGGCCCGGACAAGACCGTGGCCGCCGAGGAAACCTTTGCCCCGCCGGCACAGTGCGGCTGCAAGTCCAATCTGGTCAATGATCTGCTGGCCATGGGCGTGACCACGCTCATTGCCGGCAACATGGGCCAGGGCGCGGCAGTGAAGCTGCGCCAGTCCGGCATAACGGTGATTCGCGGCGCGGCCGGCCCGGTCCAGGAGGCCGCGTCGGCGTATCTCGCCGGGACGCTTACGGACCGCGACGAACTCTGCACCGCCCACGGCCACGATTGCCTGCACGGGTAGCGCGAACGCGTCAGACTTTGCCGTAACGGACGGGGAGCCACGGAAACGAGGCTCCCCGTTTTCATATGTTTCTCTGATCCGCTGTCGCGCTCCCCGCGCGTGGTCTTCCAACGGCTCTTTCGACCGACCCCTCTCCCTGGCCTGCGCGCCGACCCTGCCGGCGTCCGCCGCGTTGCACCGCAGGCTGTCGCGCTCCCTCGATCTGAAGTGGCCGAACTGTCCTGCGCCTCCCGGACCGCCGTCAGCCGCCGGACACGTCGCCAACAGACTGTCGCCGTGTTTATTCGATCCAAAAACGGGCCCCTTTCTGGGAGCCTTCGGACATCGGAATGCAAAAATTGTAAAATGTTCTTTATCCGGTTGCTTCTCATTTAGAATGAGAAAGAAGACAGGTCGCGAAGTCCGCATGTTGCAAAATGAAACTGAAAATCATCTGCACAGCGGCCACTGATTTTGAAGGTCATTGGCATCTTGATGTTTTCCTTGCACGGATACGGAGATGATGTAGTGATGCTCCGGTGGATTTATTTTTCAACATGAACATGCCTGAGGCTATCATGAAAGCATTTTATGCTGTTTTGGGCCTTGTCTCGCTTCTTGTCGCCTGCCTCCTGTGTGCTGCCCGGGCAGAGGCGCAGGATTCCTGCAAGTCCTACCGCATCGACTTCGATGAAAATTGGAGCGTCGACGGTTACCCCGTCACGGCAAATGGCAAAGCAATCGGAAGCGTCCGGCCAGCCAAGGGCGAACGCACCCAGTTGCGGCAACTCACCGTCTGCATAGAACAAAAATACGCGGATATTTTTGACAAAAATACTTTTGCCTATGTGACGGACAAATCGATTGCCATCTACAGCCTTTGGCCATCGCCCACCAAGCTCAAGGAGAATGAAAGCGTCAAAGGGTTCACGAGCCTAGTCGGAGCACTGACCCATGCTGCCAAAACGATCCCACGGATCGTGGAAGAGAGCATCCGGGAATTGGTGTCAAAAATTCTTGAAGCAGCGTTTGGAACAAAGGTCGATATCGGGGAGAAATCACCGCAAAATGTCTGAAGAACACTGCAAACACGCAGGAGGTTCGTCCCATGTGCATGAGAAGCGTCATGACAAAGCTGATTTTTATTGCAGTCATGTTCCTCAGTCCGACCATTTCCCTGGCCGGCGATCATTTTGAAAAGGGTAACGGACACAGGCGAGGCCAAGACTGGTCCCACAAACAGGGCAAACGACATCAGGGCGATCACGCTGCGGCGTTTGTCGCAAACGACGCGTATGTCGCGACCTGCGGCGGGTGTCATTGGGCCTATGTGCCGCAACTCCTGCCGCGTGCGTCCTGGGAAAAAATCCTGGCCCAACCGGAGGACCACTTCGGCAGTTCCCTTGCCCTGTCGCAACAGGACAAAAGCGTCCTGTCGGAGTATCTGGCGGCAAACGCCGCAGACACGACATCCCTGAAGCTCGGCAGGAAAATAATGCACGGCCTCAACGGGGCCGCGCCGCTTCGCATCAGTGAAATTCCCTACATCCTCCACAAGCATCGGGGCATTTCCCCGGCAGTCTTTTCGCGCAAGAGTATCAACTCCCTGGCAAATTGCATCGCCTGCCATCCGTCGGCGGCAAGCGCCCGCTTTGATGACGACAGCATCGCTATCCCGGCCCAGTGAGACGCCAAGGCATGCCGGGAGCCTCTTGATTCTGGGCGGCAAGTCGCCAGCCTGCCGCGCGCCGGGGCGACCCAGCGTACAGGGACCCGGTGGCTCGGCCTGCTCGGTCCAGGCGGCGGCGTATCTCGCGGGACGCTTACGGACCGTGACGAACTGTGCACCGCCCACGGCCACGACTGCCTGCACGGGGAAGTTGCCTTCCAACCCTTTCGGTATCCGGGAGAGGCCGGCCTCTCCCGGCCCCCCGACCTCCGGCCTTGAGAACGTCCCTGAGCGCATACGGCCCCAAAGCCGGCGGACGTTGCGGTCTTGCCGCGCAAGCCATGGCCCCGAAGCGAAAAATGACGGTGCTGGAGATGAATTCCCACGGCACATGCACAAAAACTTGAATCAAAAGATAACCAACTGAATATATTTATTATTTTTTCTGTAGATGAATTGTTCCTAACGCTCTTAGTCCTTTTTATTTGTTCCTTTATCACCTCTTCTCGCTTGCCGCCCTGGACGTTGACACAAGGCACTCATAATCCCATTATAACTTGGCTGCGTTGGTGTCCGCCCGACGGCAACCCCGCCGACGGTCGGAACCGAAAGAGGGAATACCGGTGCAAGTCCGGAACTGCCCCGCAGCGGTAAGCGAAAACGAACCCCGCACAGACGCACTGGACCGTCACGGTCCGGGAAGCGGCGGGCGCTAGAAATCCGGTCCGTACACGCCGTACAGGGCCGAAACGTTCGCAAGTCCGAAGACCTGCCAACGCCCGCCGGAACAACAATCCGGCGTCAGTCCAGGGAGCCTCGCGGGAGGGCTGCCCGGTCCGCCAGGACGCCGCGTGCGTTCCCCGGCTGCCGTCGCCCCTTCCCCTTCGCCAATAGCCTCGCCAGGAGAACACGCATGTCCGAGCCGATGGAACACGGCAATTTGGCCCTTTTTCCCGATTCCGACCCCACTCGTCCCCAGGCCGCCGCCCCCAACCGGGCCGAGCAGCCGGCCGTTGCCGCCGTGCCGTCGCGCATCCGCAAACGCGACGGCCAGATCGTCGCCTTCGACGCCGACAAGATCCTCTCCGCCATCCGCCGCGCCGGCGCGGCCACCGGCGAATTCGGCGAGGACGAAGCCTGGCTTTTGACCGCCCAGGCCGTCAAAGTCCTCTCCCACCGCTTCATCGGCCAGATCCCGGACATCGAGCGCATCCAGGACATCGTGGAGCAGGCCCTCGTCTCGGCCAACCATTTTCGCACCATGCGCGCCTATTCCGTCTACCGCGAACAGCGCGCCCGCTTGCGCGAGGACAAAAAGACCGTGGTGGACGTGGCCGCCTCCATCAACGAATACCTCGACCGCCAGGATTGGCGCGTCTCGGCCAACGCCAACCAGGGCTATTCCCTGGGCGGCCTGATCCTCAATGTCTCGGGCAAGGTCGTGGCCAACTATTGGCTCTCCCACGTCTACCCGCCCGAAGTCGGCGCGGCCCACCGCGACGGCGACGTGCATATCCACGACCTGGACATGCTCTCCGGCTACTGCGCCGGTTGGTCCCTGCGCATGCTTTTGACCGAAGGCCTAAACGGCGTGCCCGGCAAGGTCGAAGCCAAGCCGCCCCGCCACCTCTCCAGCGCCGTGGGCCAGATCGTCAATTTTCTCGGCACCCTGCAAAACGAATGGGCCGGCGCCCAGGCCTTTAGCTCCTTTGACACCTACATGGCCCCGTTTATCCGCAAGGATAATCTCGGCTATGACGAGGTGCGCCAGTGCATCCAGGAGCTGATCTACAACCTGAACGTCCCGTCGCGCTGGGGCACCCAGACGCCCTTTACCAACCTGACCTTCGACTGGACCTGCCCCGAGGATCTAGCCAAGGACCATCCCGTCATCGGCGGCGAAGAGATGCCGTTTACCTACGGCGAGCTGCAGGTTGAGATGGACATGATCAACCGGGCCTACATCGAGGTCATGACCGCCGGCGACGCCAAGGGGCGCGTGTTCACCTTTCCCATCCCGACCTACAACATCACCAAGGATTTCCCCTGGGAATCGCCCAATGTGGATATCCTCTTCGAAATGACGGCCAAGTACGGCCTGCCGTACTTCCAGAACTTCCTCAATTCCGATCTCACCCCGGGCATGGTGCGGTCCATGTGCTGCCGCTTGCAGCTCGATCTGCGCGAACTGTTAAAGCGCGGCAACGGGCTTTTCGGCAGCGCCGAGCAGACCGGGTCGGTGGGCGTGGTCACCATCAACTGCGCCCGCCTGGGCTATACCCATCGCGGCGACGAGGCCGGCCTTTTTGCCCGGCTCGACGCCCTGCTGGAGATCGCCCGCACGAGCCTTGAGATCAAGCGCAAGGAGATCACCCGCCGCATGGACGCCGGGCTTTTCCCCTACACCAAGCGCTACCTGGGGTCGCTTCGCAACCACTTCTCGACCATCGGTGTGAACGGCGTAAACGAAATGGTCCGCAACTTTACCAACGGCAGTGATGACCTGACCACCGAGGCCGGCCACGCCATGGCCGTTCGCCTGCTCGACCACGTGCGCCGCCGCATGACCGAATTCCAGGAGCAGACCGGCCACCTCTACAACCTCGAAGCCACGCCGGCCGAAGGCACCACCTACCGCTTCGCCCGCGAGGACAAGAAGCGCTACCCGGCCATCCTGCAGGCCGGCACGCCGGAAAAGCCGTACTACACCAACTCCTCCCAACTGCCGGTGGGCTTCACCGACGACCCCTTCGAGGCCCTTTCCCGCCAGGAGGAACTCCAGCGCAAATACACCGGCGGCACGGTGCTCCACCTCTACATGGGCGAGCGCGTCTCCAGCGCCGAGGCCTGCAAGAAACTGGTCAAGCGGTCGCTTTCCGGCTTCGCCTTGCCCTATGTCACGGTGACGCCGACGTTTTCCATCTGTGACGTCCACGGCTACCTGACCGGCGAACACGTCACCTGTCCCACCTGCGCCGCCGAAGGGCGCGAGCAGGCCTGCGAAATCTGGACGCGCGTCATGGGCTACTACCGGCCCAAGTCGGCGTTTAACGTCGGCAAGCAGGGCGAATACGACGACCGGGTGTGCTTCGGCGAACCGGCTGCAATGTAGGACAGAGAGAGAAGATAAGAGAAGACAATGGCGAAGATGCCTCCGGCGGCCGGGGGGGGGGGATAATCCCCCCCGGACCCCCTTGATGGGAAAAGTGTAGAGGGGGGCGTTGGCGGGGGAGGCAATCCGGTCGGTTGTGCACCGGGCAAACCGGGGGAAGGATCTCGAAGGGAATCACCGTTGCTCCGGCGGCGGGGGCGACAATCCCCCTGCATGGGGTCTGTGGGGCGCTCGGGGCGAACGCGGGGAGAACCTGTTGGGCTGTATGGCCCCTCCCCGACGGGGCGTCGCGGGCGAGGAGACTGCCGGCTGGGAAGCAACGAACGGCAACCGGGCAGCTGATTGCGACCATCGACCGCAACCAACGCCCGGAGCCGCCAGCGCGAAAAAATGCTTTTCGTGAAGCCCGGCAAACGGTAAGGACCAACAAAGGACATGCAGCCGTGATCTGGCCTTTGGGCACGGCCGGCCTTTGACCGTCCACCCTGTCGCCGCACCCTGACCGGTCGAGGCGACGCAAGGAGTTGAGCCATGCGACGTATCGTTCCCTTGCTGCTTTTGGCCTTGGCTTTGGCCGCCGGCTGCACGCGGCCGCCCTATGCCAAGCCCGGCGTCGAGCTGTCCGCCGTTGAAGAGGATTACACCGATTGCTACAGCAACGCGTCGCTGGCGGTGAACACGCCGCCCTTTCCGGACCGGCCCCTGACCCAGGTGGACATCGACGCCGACGCCTGCATGAAGGCCCGGGGCTACGTTTCCAAGATTCGGCTGTATTAGGCGCACCCCCCCTTGCCTTTCGGGGGGAATGCGTTATTTTCATTTCTTGACGGGGGCGCCCTGGTTTCGACGGGGATAGTGAAGCCCTGGTTGCAGGCCGAGGTGCCGCGAGGCCTCGTAAAACACGCGGCAACTGGTTAACTGCCAACGATTACGACTACGCTCTGGCTGCTTAATTGACAGTCAGCGTTCCATCAGCTGACGCCTGATATGCTGGACCGGAACGCCAAACCCCATCAGGCTGGCGCGAACCCTCGTCCGTTGGGGTAAGCTCGAGACAATAGACGGACTGGCCGGAGGCGGCCCGGCCGAAAGGCCTGCCCGAGGCGAGATTGTTTTTCGGTCTAAGCCTGTAGACGCCTGGAGTGGAGCATTCTCGGACGGGGGTTCGATTCCCCCCGCCTCCACCAAAAGAACTTCCAACACGGTCCAATACGATCCAAAAGACCAAAGATTTCAGCATGAAGCCGGGCTAGCAATAGTCCGGCTTCGTCTTTTTAGGTCCGTTGACATCCCTCATGGGTTGAGTAGCTCCTCGAAGAACAGGTTTTTGGGCCGCCTTGATTTTGGATAACAGCGTCGAAACCTAGGCCCCGCCTGCCATCGGGGGTTACTCCATGCCGCTAACCGATGTCGCAGTAAGGAATGCCAAGCCGGGTCCCAAGACAATCCGCCTGCGTGATGATCGCGGCCTTTACCTCGAAATCAGTCCACGAGGCGGGAAGTGGTGGCGCTTCCGCTCTATGCTCAAGGGAAAGGCTAACATGATCTTCCTTGGCGTATATCACGATGTGTCCCTCAAGGACGCCCGGGAACGCCGCGACGAAGCCCGGAAACTCATCGCCAACGGCATTGACCCGAGCCAAGCCCGCAAAGACGAAAATGCCGAAGTCGCCGCCGACGCTGTGTCCTTCGAGAAGGTAGCGCGGGAATGGTTCTCCAAGTTCAAAGAGAACTGGACTGCCGGCCACGCCGACCGGACCATGCGCCGCTTTGAAATGGACGTGTTCCCCTGGATCGGCGCGCGCCCCATCCGCGACATCCTGGCCCCCGACCTGCTGACCACTATTCGCCGCATCGAAGCCCGGGGAGCCATCGAGACGGCGCACCGGACCTTGCAGAACTGCGGCCAAGTCTTCCGCTACGCCGTGACTTCTGGTCACGCCGACCGCGACATATCCGGCGACCTTCGGGGAGCCATCCCCCCCTCCAAGGAAAAGCATCACGCTTCCGTCACCGACCCCAAGGACGTGGCATCCCTGCTACGGGCTATCGAGACATACCAAGGTTCGTTCGTGACCTCGAGCGCATTGCTGCTGGCCCCTATGCTGTTCGTGCGTCCTGGCGAACTGCGCCATGCGGAATGGTCGGAGATCGACCTGGACAAGGGCGAGTGGCGCATACCGGCCGCGGGTCTGCCGGCCTCCCCTTAAAGATGATTCGACATCGGCCTGTGTCATCATTCGCGCTGGACAAATCGGCAAAGCGTGCCATGCTCAGGCAATGATCACCTTCCACACGAGCGGCCCGTGCCTCATGACCACAGCGCCGCCTCCTCGGCCATGAAGCCCTCTTACGCCCTTACCCGCGAATCGGCTGTGGCCCTCGCCCTGGGGGGGCTGGCCGTGGCTGGCGTGATCCTTTGTCGGGATTGGCGGGTGGCGGCTGTGTTCGGCGGCCTTTTTGCCGTTGCCATCCTGACTTGGTTCCCCTTTTTTGGCCTCATGCTGGTCGTGGCTGTCGTGTTCATCGGCACGCCATCGCTGACAATCAGCCATGCCCGGGGCGTGGTCACCCATCTGTTCCCGGCCATGCTCCTGTTGCCGCCGGTGCTTCTCGGTTTTCTGGTCCACGGCGCAGTCGCCTCGCGTCCAGCCGTCTGGCGTCCCCCGTCCCTTACGCCGCTGACCCCGTTTATTGCCGCCGTCGTCGCACTTCACCTGCTCGGTCTGGTCTGGGCTCCGCATACGCTTTTCGCCGTGGGCCAGTTGGTCACCCTGGGCTTTGACGCGCTCCTTTTTTTCGCCGTGGTGGCTGCCGTGTCCAACCCTGGCCGGCTGCAGGCGCTAGCCTGGGCCACGGTCCTGTCGGGGGTGCTGGTCTGCGCGGCCATGTTTTGCGGCGTATATTACGACTGGGCCGGGACGCTGCATCTGGCCAGGGGAGTGGAGCTGAACTTCGAGCTATTCTCCGAGGAACGCTGGGGACGCATCGGCGGGCTGTGTTCAGCCAATCAAGCCGGAGGCTTCCTGGTGCTGGCCACCTTTCAGGCCATCGGCCTGTCCCGAGTCTACAGGCGCTGGCGGCGGGTCGGGCTGAGTCTTCTGCCCATGCTGTTCCTCACCTTCGTGGTAGTTTCGGGATCACGCGGGGCGATCCTGGGCTTTTGCGGGGCAGCCGGCGCGTTCATGCTCTTTCACCCCGCAACGCGCCGCCTGCTCCTCAGTCGTAGCGCCCTGCTCGTCCTCGTGCTGGCCGGCGCCATCCTGGCCGGCAAGCCGTCGTTTATCGACCGGATGCTGGTCGGGTTCGGCTATTCCGGGCCGCTCATCTTTACCGACAAGAAAAAAAGCGACAGCGCGGCCAATGTCAGCGGCTCCGGGGCGCGGTTTCGCATGTGGAAGGACGCCCTTTCGGTCATGGCCGACCAGCCGGAGCTCATGCTGCTGGGCCTTGGGCCGGGCGGCTTCATCTGGCATACCCGCGAACCGGAAGTGCACAGCCTCTGGCTGGCCTTTTTCTTTGATCTGGGGCTGCCTGGCGGCCTGGCCGGCATCCTGGGACTGGCCACCCTGTCGGTTGCCCTGGCCCAGGCCCTCAAGCGCACGCCGCCCGGCCCGGCCCGGACGCTCTTTGTCGCGGGCGTGGTCGGCGGCCTAGCGGAACTTGGCATCCACAGCCTGATCGACCACGACCTGACCTCGCCGGTCTCGCGGTTTCCCTGGCTGTATCTGGCCATTGTTGCCGCCGCCCTGCAGGTTGTGCGAAAAGGATCGGAACTCACGCTCGCCGCACCCATGGAGAACGCCCATGCACCTTTGCCGGTCCGTTATCCTGACCCTTGGCCTGCTGCTCCCGATTTGGACGGCAACACCCCAGTCCTGTCCGGCCCAGCCTGCGCCGCCAATGTTGGTCAAACAGGCCCGGGACATGGCCGCGCGGGAACGCACTGACCCGACCACGGCGGCCAACGCCTCGCACCGTCTGCGCGAGTTGCAGGCCCTTTTGGGCGCCATGCGGTTTTCCGGGGCGTTTACCGATCTGGAGCGGGTCTGCCCGCCGCAATCCCTGGCCGCCATGATGCAGGCGGAAAGTGCCGGGCATTCCGAGGCCACGGCAAAGTTGCTCTCCCCCTGCCTGCTGGCGTTGACCACCATCCCCCCCCCGCCGGCAGGATCGACCCCGGGCCCGGCCCCGGCCATCGGCCAGCCCCAAGGACCGTCCTATCCGCCCATACCGCCATCGCCGCCGATGGCCGGCCGAATGCAGCCCGGTTCCTTCCCTCCACCAGGATTCCAGCCGGGTCAGCCGGGAGCATCGTCGGCCGGCTCGCCGGCGCTCCCGGCTGCCAGGAAGCCGGTCGCCGTCAGCGTGGAGCTGCCGACCACAGCCGAAAAGCTGTACGTCACCCCAGCCGTGGCTGTGGGCGCTTCCGGGCAACAGCCGGACTTCCGGGTGACCACGGTGGCCGCCTTGGGCCGAACGGCCCGGATTACCCTAACCGATGTCCCCGTCTTTATAGAAGAAAGCGCACCCACAACAACGCCGCCAACCCCGGCCCAGCGGCAGGCTTCGGCCTTCGGGGCGCATCCGGCCACCTATCGCGGCGAGACCCCGCCCTTTGCCCTGGCCGCCGATCTCGGCATCGGCTGGCACCGGGCCGCGGCCTGGTGGGTGGACATCCAGTCCGATGCGGACTTGCAGGCCGGCCGGTTCGACTTCTCCCGCCTGGACGCCCAGCTTTCCGGCCTTCCCCCGGGAATGCAGGTCATGCTCACCATCATGCTGTCAGCCCGCTTGCGCCAGGACCAGCCCGGCGGCGCGCCCGGGGCCGCCGGGCCGTTGGTGGTCAAAGCCGACGGCGAGTGGGCGCTTGGGCCGTCCCCGGCCGCCTACGACGCCTTTGTAAAAGCCCTGGTCACCCGCTATGGCAAATACCCGCCGGCCGGGGTCTCCCGGGTCTCCTACTGGCAATTCGAAAACGAGCTGGACCTGTCCAGGGCCCGCTCGGACGCTCCCGGCTACGCCGCGCTGCAGGCCCGGACGTACGCCCAGATAAAGGCTGTCGATCCGAAAGCGACGGTGCTGATCGGCGGGGTCTCGGGCGAGGATTTTTCCAGAAATTTCGAGGCGTACTACCAACCGGTGCTGCGCTTGCTGGCCGGCAAGGGCTTTGACGTCTTTGACATCCACTTTTTCGGCCGGGCCGGGGACTACCGGGAACTTGCCGCCATGTACGCGCAAACCCGTCGGGCGCTCGACGCCGCAGGGTTTTCCCGAATCCCGATCTGGATGACCGAGACAGCCACCTACACCGGAGCGCCGGCCTCGCCGCCGGGACTCCCCCCTCAATCCGAGGACGAGCAGGCAGCGGAATTGGCCCGACGAGCCGTCTACGCCCTGGGGCTTGGCATCCGGAAAGTCTTCTGGGCCATGGTGCGCGAGGGCTTTCATCATCAAAACAACATGTTCGACCACGTCGGCCTGACCACAGACGCCCGGGTGACGCCAAACGTCCCGGAGGGACGGCCGAAAGCGGCCTACGCCACCTACCGGCTGCTGTGCGCCAAACTGGCCGGTTTGGACGTGCCGCCAACGCGCCTGTCACTGGGACTGGGCGTGTTCGCCTACCGCTTCACAGGATCCGGCGGACGCGCCGTAATCTTGGCCTGGGCCGATCCCCGGCCCGATACGGAGCCTGTCCCGCGGTAAACCTCCCCATGGGGCGACGACCGTCAAAAGCCGTATGCGGCCTCTGTTCATTGTAGAAATGGAACCGGTTCCCGAGTGCTTGGCGAGCCTGGATGCCGGTCCGATACGATCCAAAAGACCAAGAATTTCAAGAAAAAGCCGGATTCGCATGGTTCGGCTTTTTCTGTTTTAGTCCGTTGTCATCCGGTATTTGACCGGATAGCAAACCGGATATGCAAGAACGTGTCGGCCACGATGACCGAATTCTTGGCTCGATGAGGCCCTACGGCAGAACCCCGTTTGGGCTGCGTTTCGTCAAGTGCTTCGGCAAAGAGGCCGCCCGGCCAAGCCCGGGGCGTTTACGATTCATTTACGCCTCCCCGTCGCATCTATACACCGCGTTTATATCGTCCCGGCTACACCCGTCCCATCGACAACCGTTTCCAGGAGGGTTTCGATGGACATTCTTTTCATCATCCTCACCTTGGCCCTGGTCATCGGGATGCTGGGCCTGATAGAATTTCTCGAACGTCTCGAAAGGAAATAAGCATGGACATCGTGGTGTTGGCCGTCGCGGCCGCATTGTTCGTCTACCTGCTGGCGGCCTTGTGCAAACCGGAGTGGTTCCAATGATCGCAACTGATTGGCTGCAATGGTTGTTTTATTTGGCTGTGCTCCTGGGGGCGTCCTGGCCGCTTGGGCTCTACATGGCCAGGGTGTACCAGGGCCGCCCCTGCGGCCTGGACAGGCTGTGCGGCTCCCTGGAACGCCTGCTCTACCGCCTGTCCGGCGTCGATGCCGGGCGCGAAATGGACTGGAAAACCTATTCCCTGGCCCTGATGGGAATCAACCTCGTGGGGATGCTGGCGGTGTACGGCTTGCAGCGGCTCCAGGGCGTCCTGCCGCTTAACCCCTTGCATCTGTCCGGCGTGGACCCGTTCGTGGCCATAAACACCGCCGTCAGCTTCGCCACCAACACCAACTGGCAGGCCTACAGCGGTGAAGCCGCCATGAGCATCCTCACGCAGATGCTGGCCCTGACCGTCCAAAACTTCCTCTCGGCCGCGACCGGCATGGCCGTGGCCGCGGCCCTCATTCGCGGCCTGGCCCGCCGCGAAACCACCCAGCTCGGCAATTTCTGGCAGGATCTCACGCGCTCGGTGCTCTACATCCTGCTGCCCCTGTCCTTGATCCTATCCCTGATCCTCGTCTGGCAGGGCGTGCCGCAGACCTTTGACGCCGTCGTCGAGGCCAGCCTGCTCGACCAGCCGGCCAAGGATGCGACGGCCGCAATCCCGGATGCCGCTGCAACGGCTCCGACCGCCGGCCGGCAGACCATCCTCCTTGGGCCCGTGGCCTCCCAGGAGGCCATCAAACAGCTCGGCACCAACGGCGGCGGCTACTACAACACGAATTCCGCCCATCCCTTGGAAAATCCCACGCCGCTGACCAATCTGCTGGAGATGCTGGCCATCCTGCTCATTCCGGCGGCCTTTTGCCACACCTTCGGGGTGATGGTCGGCGACCGGCGGCAGGGGCTGGCCGTGCTGGCGGCCATGGCCATCCTGTTTGCCGGCTTCTCGTATCTGACCCTGGCCGCCGAGTCCGTCCCCAATCCGGCCCTGGCCGGCAGCGGCGTGGTCTGGGCCCCGAGCCTGGAGGGCAAGGAAGTGCGTTTCGGCACGGCCGGCTCGGCCCTGTGGGCCGCCGCCACCACCGCCGCCTCCAACGGCTCGGTCAACGCCATGCACGACAGTTTCCTGCCCCTGGGGGGTCTGTTCCCCATGCTGCTCATGCAACTTGGCGAGGTGGTCTTCGGCGGCGTGGGCTCCGGGCTCTATGGCATGCTGGTCTTTGCCATGGTGGCGGTCTTCGTGGCCGGGCTCATGGTCGGGCGCACGCCGGAGTATTGCGGCAAGAAGATCGAACCCTTCGAGACCAAGATGGCCGCCCTGGTCATCCTCATACCGCCCTTTCTGTGCCTCATGGGCACGGCCCTGGCGGTGGTGGCCGGGCCGGCCGACGCCGTATCCAACCCCGGGCCGCACGGATTTAGCCAGGTGCTCTACGGCTTTTCGTCCATGGGCAACAACAACGGCAGCGCCTTTGCCGGCCTGACCGCCAGTTCGCCGTTTTGGACCATCGCCGGGGCCGTGGCCATGTTCGTGTCCCGCTACTGGCTCATCGTCCCGGTGCTGGCCCTGGCCGGTTCCCTGGCCGGGAAAAAACGCCTGGGCCAAGGACCGGGCACGCTGCCCACCCATGGGCCGATCTTTGTGTCGCTTTTGATCGTCGTGGTGCTGGTGGTCGGCGCGCTGACCTTCGTGCCGGCCCTGGCGCTCGGCCCGGTGGCCGAACATCTGGCCCTTTTCCGGGCGAACTAACGAGGGTACGCCATGTCCAAGGATACCAAGAAACGACCGCTGTTCGATCTCGATATTGTCCGCCAGGCCGGCGTTGAGTGCCTCAAAAAGCTCGCCCCGGCCCGGCAGGCCCGCAATCCGGTCATGTTCACCGTCTATGTCGGCAGCATCCTGACCACGGCGCTGGCCGTCCAGGCTGCGGCCGGCCACGGCGAAGCCCCGTTTGGCTTCGTGGCCTCCATTGCCGCCTGGCTGTGGGCCACGGTGCTGTTTGCCAATTTCGCCGAGGCCATGGCCGAAGGGCGCGGCAAGGCGCAGGCGGCGGCCCTTCGCGGCCTGCGCCGGGACGTGGCCGCCAAGAAGCTGGCCGCCCCCCGCCGGGACGCGGCCTGGACCGAAGTGGCCGGCAACACCCTGGCGCGCGGCGACGTGGTGCTGGTGGTCGCCGGCGACACGGTCCCGTCCGACGGCGAAATCATCGAAGGGGTGGCCTCGGTGGACGAATCCGCCATCACCGGCGAGTCCGCCCCGGTCATCCGCGAGGCCGGCGGCGACCGCAGCGCCGTCACCGGCGGCACGCGCCTGCTCTCGGACTGGCTGGTGGTGCGGGTGGCGGCCGATGCCGGCGAGACGTTCCTGGACCGCATGATTTCCCTGGTCGAGGGAGCCAAGCGGAGAAAGACGCCCAACGAGATCGCGCTCAACATCCTGCTCGCCTCCCTGACCCTGATCTTCCTGGTGGTGTGCGTGACCCTGCGCCCCCTGTCCGCCTATGCCGTGTCCCTGGCCGGGCAGGGGCAGGCCGTGACCATCACGGCGCTGGTCGCCCTGTTCGTCTGCCTGGCCCCGACCACCATCGGCGGCCTGCTCTCGGCCATCGGCATCGCCGGCATGGACCGGCTGATCCAGGCCGGGGTCATCGCCACTTCGGGCCGGGCCGTGGAGGCGGCCGGCGATGTGGACGTGCTGCTTTTGGACAAGACCGGCACCATCACCCTGGGCAACCGCCAGGCCACGGACTTTCTGCCGGCGGCCGGGGTGGAAGAACGGCGTCTGGCCGAGGTGGCCCAGCTCGCCTCCCTGGCCGACGAGACCCCGGAGGGGCGCTCCATCGTGGTGCTGGCCAAGGAGCGTTTCGGCCTGCGCGGGCGCGATCTGGCCGGCCTTGGGGCCAATTTTGTGCCATTTACGGCCCAGACCAGGCTTTCCGGCGTCGATCTGCCCGGCCGGGCCATCCGCAAGGGCGCGGCCGATGCGGTCCGGGCCCTGGCCGAGGCGGCCGGCATCGCCATGCCGGCCGACGTCGAGGGGTTCATTCGCGAGGTGGCCAAGTCCGGCGGCACGCCGCTGGTCGTGGCCGAAAACAACCGGCCGCTCGGCGTGGTCTGGCTCAAGGACATCGTCAAGGGCGGCATCCGCGAGCGGTTTGCCGAACTGCGGGCCATGGGCATCAAGACCATCATGGTCACCGGCGACAATCCGCTGACCGCCGCCGCCATTGCCGCTGAAGCCGGAGTGGACGACTTCCTGGCCGAAGCCACCCCCGAGGCCAAGCTGGCCCGCATCCGGCAATACCAAAGCGCCGGCAAGATGGTGGCCATGACCGGCGACGGCACCAACGACGCCCCGGCCCTGGCCCAGGCCGACGTGGGCGTGGCCATGAATTCCGGCACCCAGGCCGCCAAGGAAGCCGGCAACATGGTGGACCTCGACTCCAACCCCACCAAGCTGCTGGAGGTCGTGGCCATCGGCAAGCAACTGCTCATGACCCGGGGATCGCTGACCACGTTTTCCATCGCCAATGACATCGCCAAGTATTTCGCCATCATTCCGGCCGTATTCGTCGGCATCTACCCCCAGCTGGCCGTGCTCGACGTCATGGGGCTGACCACGCCCAAATCCGCCGTGCTCTCGGCCGTGATCTTTAATGCGCTGATCATCGTCTTCCTTATTCCCCTGGCCCTTAAGGGCGTAAAATACATCCCGGCCCCGGCGGCCGTGGCCCTGCGGCGAAACCTGCTCGTCTACGGCCTGGGCGGATTTCTCGTGCCGTTTGTCGGCATCAAATGCATCGACCTGGTCATTGCCGCCCTGGGCTGGGCCTAGACGAGGAGCCACCTATGTTCGCCAGATACGTCGAGCAGTTCAAACCTGCCTGCCTTCTGTTCCTGTGGCTGACGCTCATCACCGGGCTCGGGTATCCCCTGGTGGTGACGGCCCTTGGCGCAAGCCTCTTTCCTGCCCAGGCCAGGGGGAGCCTCGTAACCCGGGACGGCGTGGTCATGGGCTCGGCCCTCATCGGCCAGCCGTTTGCCGCGCCGGGCTATTTCACGGGACGCCCTTCGGCCACGGCCCCTGAACCCTATAACGCGGCGGCCTCGGCCGGTTCGAATCTGGCCGCGTCCAATCCGGCGCTGCGCGAGGCCGTGGCCGAGCGGGCCAGGGCGCTTCGGGACGGCCGGCAGGACAGCGCCGTGCCCATGGATCTGGTCACGGCCTCGGCCAGCGGCCTGGACCCGCACATCAGCCCGGCGGCCGCCGCCTGGCAGGTTCAACGGGTGGCCGCCGCCCGGGGGCTGCCCGCCGAAACCGTGGCCGCGCTCGTCGCCCGGCACACCGAGGAACGGCTCTGGGGGTTTTGGGGAGAACGGCGTGTCTCGGTGCTGGGGCTCAATTTGGCGCTGGATGCGCTCCCCCGCCCGCAGTAAGGTGGCCGTATGCGCGATCAAGACAAACGCCCGGACCCCGACGCCCTGCTGGACATGGTGCGGCGCGAGGAAGAACGAAAGCGCCGGGGCCAGCTGCGGATTTTTCTCGGCATGGCCCCGGGCGTGGGCAAGACCTACGCCATGCTGGAGGCGGCGCGGCTCAAAATGGCCGAGGGGGAGAATCTGCTGGCCGGCATCGTGGAGACCCATGGCCGCCAGGACACCGAGGCCCTGCTCTACGACATGCCGGTCCTGCCGCGACAACACATCGAATACAAAGGCCATGTCCTCGAGGAATTCGATATCAACGCTGTGCTTGAGCAGCGCCCCTCCCTGGTCCTGGTCGATGAGCTGGCCCATACCAACGTCCCAGGCTCCCGCCATCCCAAACGCTGGCAGGATGTGGAAGAGCTGCTCGAACACGGCCTGGACGTCTGGACCACGCTCAATGTCCAGCATCTGGAGAGCTTAAACGACATCGTGGCCCAGATCACCGGGGTGCGCGTGCGCGAGACCGTGCCCGACGCCGTGCTCGAGCGGGCAAGCTCGGTCATCCTGGTCGACCTGCCGCCGGAAGATCTGCGCCAGCGCCTCAAGGAGGGCAAGGTCTACCTGCCGCGCCAGGCCGAATGGGCCGGCGAGAACTTCTTTCGCCAGGGGAACTTGAACGCCCTGCGCGAACTGGCCCTGCGCCAGACCGCCAGCCGGGTCAACACCGAGGTGCTCATCTACCGCCGGGGCCACGCCATTGAAACCACCTGGCCAACCGCCGAGCGCATCCTGGTGTGCGTCGGCCCGTCGCCGTCTTCGGCCACCCTGGTCCGGGCCGCCAAGCGGCTGGCCGACGGCTTGCAAGCCTCCTGGCAGGCGCTTTACATCCAGCAGCAGCCCGAAGGCGCGCCAACGGCCAGGGCCCTGTCCAATCTGCATCTGGCCCAGGAGCTGGGAGCCGAGACCCATGTCCTGACCGGGCCGAACGTGGCCCGGCTCATCGTCGAATTTGCCCGGCAGCACAACGTCACCCGCATCGTCATCGGCAAGCCGCTCGGCCGCAGCTTCCTGGACATTATCCGGGGCAGCCCGGTGGACCGGCTGGTGCGGGAAAGCGGCGAGATCGACGTCCACGTCATCAAGGGCCAGGATCCCGGCAAGACGCCGCGCCATCCGCCCGAGCGCGCTCGTCACGCCATCCATTGGCGTGAATATGCCGCGTCCCTGGGGATCGTGGCCGTCGCCACCGGGATCTGTTTTGGCATGTATCCGTATTTCGAGCTGGCTAATCTGATCATGGTCTATCTGGTCGGCGTCATGGCCGCGTCGGTCTGGCTGTCCCGGCGGGCCTCCATCCTGGCTTCGGCCGCAAGCGTCCTGGCCTTCGATTTCTGCTTCGTGCCGCCCCGGTTCAGCGTGGCCGTTTCCGACGTGGCCTACCTGGTCACCTTTGTGGTGATGCTGCTGGTGGCCCTGGTCCTGAGCGCCATGGCCTCGCGCGTCAAGGCCCAAGCCGACAGCGCGGCCAGGCTCGAACAGCAGGCCTCGGACTTAAGCGAGCTCTCCCGCGATCTGGCCACCACGCGCGGCGCGGACAATCTCGTCGCCGTGGCCCGTCGGCACATTGCCCGCGTTTTCGGCTGTCGGGTCTTCGTCCTGATGCCAAACCCGGCCGGCAAACTCGAAAACGCCTTTATGGCCGGCGACGAGGACGCCCCGGCCGAAAAGGGCGTGGGCGTTGCCCAGTGGGTCTTCGACAACGGCAAGCCGGCCGGCCTGACCACCCAGACCCTGGCCGAGTCCGATGCGCTGTATCTGCCCTTGCCGGGAACCGAGGCCATCCTCGGCGTTGTGGGGTTGACTCCCGAGGGTGAGGAGGCCCTGGACGCCCTGGAGCGTCCCGACCGCCGTCGCCTGCTCGACGCCGTGGTGCACCAGACCGCCCTGGCCCTGGATGTGGACCGGCTGGAGGAAAGGGCCAAGGCCACGCTGCTGGCGGCCGAGCGGGAAAAACTGCGGGCGGCGTTGCTTTCAACAGTCACCCACGACTTCAAAACGCCGCTGGCCGCCATTGCCGGCTCGGCCGAAAGCCTGCAGGCCCTGGGCGAAGGGGCCAGTCCCGCCGTGCGCCGATCGCTTGAGGAAAACATCGCCCAGGAAGCCTCCCGCCTGGAACGACTGGTGGACAATCTGCTGCGCATCGCCGCCCTGGAGTCCGGTTCGGTGGTGCCGGACATCAAGCGCATCCCCCTTGAAGAGGTGATCGGCAGCGCCCTGGGCCGCCTTAAGCCGCTGTTGGCCGAGCACGCCGTGCGTCTGGAAATCCCGGGCGACCTGCCGCCGATCCCCATGGACGAGGTGCTCATGGAGCAGGTTCTGCTCAATCTTCTGGAAAACGCGGCCAAATATACCCCGCCGGGGACGGAAATCGTGTTGTCTGCCGCCGTGCGCGGGGAAAAGGCCCGGATCGAGATCAGCGACAACGGCCCCGGCCTGCCGCCGGCCGATCCGGAAAAACTCTTCGAACGCTTCCAACGCGGGGACAGGGCCAGTTCGGCCGGACACGGCCTGGGGCTGGCCATCTGCCGCGCCGTGGTCAAGGCGCATGGCGGCGCCATCACAGCCGGCCAAAACGCTCGCAGCGGCGCGAGCTTTACCATCGAGTTGCCCTTGTATGCCTGACGCCGGACACACCATCCTCATCGTTGACGACGAACCGGCCATTCGTCGTTTTCTCGCGCCCTATCTCGAAGCCGAGGGCTATGCCGTCATCGAGGCCGGCAGCGGCCGCGAGGCCCTGGCCGCCTCCCAGGACGCCGACGTCATCCTGCTCGATCTCGGGTTGCCGGATCTCGACGGCGAAGAGGTGTTGGCGGCCTTGCCGCCGTGGAACCGGGCCAGGGTCATCGTCCTGTCGGTGCGCGGCCGGGAGCAGGACAAGGTGCGGGCCTTGGATCTCGGAGCCAGCGACTACCTGACCAAACCGTTCGGCCTAGCCGAACTGGCGGCCCGCATCCGGGCGTTGTTGCGCCGGGAAGGGGCCGGGGACCAGGAGCCGCCGTCGCAGTATGTTTTCGGCGACCTTTCCATCGATCTCAACGCTCATGTGGTGCGTCTTGGCGGCACAGACGTCCATCTGACGCCCACGGAATTCAAATTGCTGGCCTTTCTCGTGCGTCATGCCGACAAGGTGGTCACCCACGGCCAATTGCTCAAGGAAGTGTGGGGCAGGCACAGCCAGGGGCAGGAGCATTACGTGCGCATCCACGTCCACAAGCTGCGCCAGAAAATCGAGCAGGATCCGGCGCGTCCCCGCTATCTCCATACCGAAGCTGGCGTTGGCTACCGTTTTGTGGCAACGGTCTAGCGCGAGCCTGGACTTGCTCACATGGCTATGTAATTTATTAAACATACAAGTATGTTATGGAATGAATTCGGTTGGCCCCGCCCCACCAGAAAAACTTCCCGCACGGTCCGCTACGCTGCCTGGGACCAAGAATTTCAAGGAAAAGCCGGACGCGAAAGGTCCGGCTTTTCCTGTTTTGGGCCGGTGGCGTCCAGCCTGTGCGAGCCCGCAAGAGGCGCCTTCGTCCCTGGTTGATCCGAAACGGCGAGGTGCTGCTTGCCAACGAAACCCGCACGCGTGTAATCTTTATAGGGTCGGTTTTCCCCTCGCTCGGGCTGTGGCGCGGGCGTGCTTCACCGGCGTGGGGCCCGACGAACCCATACCCTCGCAAGACGGGGCACGACGGGAGAGCGACATGCGGATCGTTCATGCCTATGCCGCGCGTGAGAAAAGCGGAAAGCTGGAACCCTTCGAATACACCCTGGGCGACATCGGTCCCGATCAGGTCGATATTCGCGTGGAAACCTGCGGCCTGTGCCATTCGGACCTCTCGATGCTCGACAACGAGTGGGGCATGAGCGCCTATCCTCTGGTCCCGGGCCACGAGGTGATCGGCATTGTCGATGCCCTCGGCGAGGCGGTCAAGAATCTGCGCATCGGCCAGCGCGTCGGGTTGGGTTGGATCAGCGGGAGTTGCACGAGCTGCAGAAGCTGCCTGCGGGGCGATCAAAATCTTTGCGCCGACACGGAACAGACGATTATCGGGCGGCATGGCGGTTTTGCCGACATCGTGCGCTGCTCCGGGCAATGGGCCATCCCCCTGCCCGAGCGGATGGCGGTTGAGGATGCCGGCCCGCTGTTTTGCGGCGGGATCACGGTATTTAATCCCATCGTTCAATTCGGCGTTTTGCCCACACACAAGGTCGGAGTCGTCGGCATCGGCGGTCTCGGACACATGGCTTTGCAATTCTTAAGTAAATGGGGTTGCGAGGTCACGGCCTTCACTTCCAGTCCGGGCAAGGAGGCCGAAGCCCGGCAGATGGGGGCGCATCACGTGGTCGGCGGCGCGGACCGGGCGGCCATGGAAGCCCTGGCCGGTCGGTTCGACTTCATCCTCAACACCACCAACGCCAATCTGCCCTGGGATCTCTACCTGAACGCCCTGGGTCCGCGCGGCAGGCTCCACACGGTGGGCGTGGTCCCGGACCCCATCCCCGTGCCGGCCTTCACGCTGATCGCGGCGCAGCGCAGCCTCTCCGGCTCGCCTCTCGGCAGTCCGGCCACCATCATGGATATGCTGGATTTCTGCATGCGTCATGGAATCAAGCCGGTTACCGAGCACTTCGCCATGGCCGACCTCAACGCCGCCGTGGACCGCTTGCGCTCCGGCAAGGCGCGGTATCGCGTCATTTTGGACAACGCGTAGGGGGACACGATACCACCTTTGGGTTGAAGTGGCGGCCGGGGGAGGGAAAGTCCGCAGCAGCCGGGCCGGGGTCGACATGGCTTGAACGCAGTTTGGCCATGCAGGCCGGCTATTGCGGTCTTGGGCTGGTGGCGTTGACCACGCCGTCGCCATCGCCATCGCCCTTGACCCGACCCGCCCCGGCTCCCTAAAAGGCTCGCAGCAATGGCCCGGGAGCGCCGCTACCCAGCCGCGGAACCCGCCTGGGGCGGGGGTACCCCTGGCACGCGAAGACAAGTACACGAAATGCTGCAAGAACCTACGACGGTCACCCGCTTTGCGCCCAGTCCTACTGGGCTGTTGCATCTGGGCCATGCCTATTCGGCGCTGACGGCTTTTGTCGCGGCGCGGGAGGCGGGCGGACGCTTTTTATTGCGCATCGAAGACATCGATCCGGTGCGCTGCAAGCCGGATTATACCCAGGCCCTGCTGGAAGACCTGGCCTGGCTGGGCCTGAGCTGGGAAGCGCCCGTGCGCTGCCAGTCCGAACACGGCGCGGATTACGCGGCGGCTTTGGAGCGGTTGCGCGTCATGGAGTTGGTCTATCCTTGCTATTGCACCCGCAGCGAGATCGGGGCCCTGGCCGCGCCCCAGGAAAACGACGACGTCGGGCCGGTCTATCCGGGCGCCTGCCGCGACCTGTCCGAAGCCCGACGCGCCGCCCTGGCCGCACACCGGGCCTGCGTCTGGCGGCTTGACATGGAGCGCGCTTGTACCCTGGCCGGCGAACTGTCCTGGCGCGACGAGATCCGCGGTGAAGTGCGGGCCGATCCCGCCCGGTTCGGCGACGTGGTCCTGGCCCGCAAGGATGTGCCGACAAGCTACCATGTAAGCGTCACCGTGGACGACGCGCTGCAAGGCGTCACCCTGGTCACGCGCGGCGAGGATCTGTTCGCGGCCACGGACATCCATCGGTTGCTGCAGGCGCTGCTTGGCCTGCCCACGCCCCGGTATCGCCACCACCCGCTTGTGCGTGACGCCTCGGGCCGCCGCTATGCCAAGCGGGACAAGGCCCTCACGCTGCGCGCCCTGCGCCAGGCCGGCTCCACGCCCCAGGACGTGCGGGCCATGGTCGGTTTCGACCGCTTCCCGCGTTGAACACCCCCGGCGCGTCAGCCGGTTATCCCCCAAGGCCGGTGCGGGTTTTCCCCGGCCCAGGCCGCGCGTGCCAGGCCGGCAACTTGACGCCTCCGGTCAAATCCACGTAATTTTCCGGCGGCCGCGCCCCAGGCGGGCGACGCGGCTCCGGCTTTTGGCCGGCCAGCCGTCGTTTGGCGCGTATTCCCCCATCCCCTGACGAGGCGTGCACCATGAAGGACATCCCCCGGTTCCTGGCCGGGTTCAAGAAATTCCAGCGCACCTACTTCTGCGACGACAACAGTTTTTTTTCCGATCTCAAGCAGGCGCAAACCCCCAAGGTGCTGGTCGTGGCCTGCTCCGATTCCCGGGTGGACCCGGCCATCCTCACCGGCTGCGAGCCCGGCGACATGTTCGTGGTGCGAAACGTGGCCAACCTCGTGCCGCCCTACGAAAAGACCCCGGGCAACCACGGCGTCAGCGCCGCCGTGGAATACGCCGTCAAGATGCTCGCCGTGGAGCACATCATCGTCCTTGGCCATTCCTGCTGCGGCGGCATCCAGGCCCTCATGCAGCCCCGGCGCGGCCAGCTCGGCGAATTCATCGCCCCCTGGGTGGCCATCGCCGGACCGGCCCTGGCCGAGGTCAACGAGCAGTTGGCCGGCAAGGACGAAAGCCTGCGCCAGCACGCCTGCGAACAGGCGGCCGTGCTGGTGTCCCTGGAAAACCTGCTCACCTTTCCCTGGGTGTTCGAGCGGGTCATGCGCGGCGAGGTCTATCTGCACGGCTGGTATTTCGACCTGCGCCGGGGCGAACTCCTGAGCTATCTGCCGGAAACCGGCACCTTCGAGCCGCTGGTGGCCCGCTGCGAGACCGACGGCCCGGCCTGACGCCGCCACGGGGTCGCGGCCCCCGGTCGGGAATGCGCTCCCGCCGGCCTTGCCGCCGCGCCCCCGGCGGGCTACACCTCCCAGCTTTCCCGCACCACAACCGGACGGCCAGCCATGAATCCCGCCTGCAAGGACATCACCTCGTTTCTCGTCATGGATATCCTCGAACGCGCCCAGGCCATCGAGGCCGCCGGCAACCGGGTCATCCACCTGGAGATCGGCGAACCCGACTTCGATATCCCGGACTGCGTCAAGGACGCCGCGCAAAAAGCCGTGGCCGACGGACGCACCCACTATACCCACAGCCTGGGCATCCCGGAGCTGCGCCAGGCCATCTGCGACCTGCACGCCCGGGAGTACGGGGTACGCGTCACCCCGGACCGGGTGCTGGTCACCGGCGGCACCTCCCCGGCCATGCTGCTGGCCTTCGGGGCCATGGCCGTGCCGGGCGAGCACGTCCTGCTCACCGACCCGGCCTATGCCTGCTACCCCAATTTCCTGCGCTTCACCGGGCTCGTCCCGCGCTACGTGCCCGTGGCCGAGGAGGACGGCTTCCAGTTCACCCCGGAGCGCATCCGGGACTGCGTGGTTGACCGCACCGCCGGCATCCTGCTCAATTCGCCGGCCAACCCCACCGGCACCCTGATTTCCCCGGAAGCCGTCGAAGCCGCCTGCGCCACCGGCAAGACCGTCATTTCCGACGAGATCTACCACGGCCTGACCTACGGCCAGCCGGCCCGCTGCGCCCTGGAATTTTCCGACGACGCCCTGATCTTAAACGGCTTTTCCAAGCGCTTCGCCATGACCGGCCTGCGCCTGGGCTATCTCATCGCCCCGGCGGCCATGATGGGGCTGCTGCAAAAGCTGCAACAGAACCTGTTTATCTGCGCCGCCTCCGTGTCCCAGTGGGCCGG
>JBKICS010000452.1:0-7204 GCA_046567015.1 Acidobacteriota bacterium
CTCGCCGGTGTAACGCTTGTGCTGGTAATAGTGCAGCATGGGCTTGTCATGGACAAAGGCGTCGAGTTCGCCACCGATCAGGGCCTTGAATCCGGCGTCCACGGAGGCAAACGGCCTGACACCGATGTGGCTGCCTACCAGTTCTTCCTCGGCGGCGCTGCCGGCCACCACCCCGGTGCGGACCTTGTGCAGATCGTCCACGCCCTGCACCCGTCCGGACAGGCTGTCGACAGTCAGCAACGAGGCGACGCCGGCGGTAAACGAGGCCAGCAAAACGACGGAAGCGAACATCCAGATCATGCCCAGGATCCGCCCGAACAAGGTCTTGGGCGTGGCGTCGCCGTAGCCCACCGAAGTCATGGTGACGGCCGACCACCACATGCCGTCGCCGATGCCCCGGCGGTCGGGACGAAAATGTTCTGGATTTCTGCGTCGTTCAATCAGCCAGACCAGCGTGCCGACCAACAGCAGCAACGCCAGCAACGATCCGATGTAGTGCAGCAGACGTTCAGACAGCAAGGCTCTCCCGATACGCATCACGAGGCCGTCCGACTGCATTGGCACGGCAATGCCAAGCCCTGTATAGAAAAATGGCTGGGAAAAATCCATCACCGCTTCCCGCTCGGCCGTAAGCGACAAGGCAGAAACGCCGACATCGACTTCGCCCACGCGAACAGCCTCCAAAAGCCCCTTCAAATCGTATTCAACCGGCTTGAAGCGCAGATCCAGATCGGAAGCCACTGCCTCCCACAATGCGTAAGCCAGTCCCTGAAAGTGTCCGGCGTCGTTTTTTTCGAGAAACGGCGGCGCGACCAGTACCCCGACCGTCAACGTTTTCCCGGGCGGGGCCGGAACCAGGGCCGGTGTGTTGGTTTGACAGACGCCCGGGCCGGCCAGGCAGCTCCAAAGCAGCATGGCCCCAAGGACCGCAACCCACGTCGTTTGCCGCATCATTCCTCCCCGGCGCCGGTTGCGGCCGGGGCCGGCCAGCGCCGCCTGGCGTGTGTGCGGCGCAACAGGCGCACCTTGCCGAACACCTCGGAGCGTTTCTGGCGCAAGGCCTCGCGATTGGCCTCAAGCTGCATGGCCTCGCTGCCCTTGGGCTTGTACTTCACCTTCACCCCCTGGAACGGCACCAGGATCTTGTTGTCCTGGAAGACCTGATCGATGGTGGTGGCCAGCTCCGACTGCACCTGGAACTTTTTGAGGAAATTTTCGATCCACACCTGCAAGTCGAACTCCAGGCCCAGGCGGCCGAAGGAACGCAGCAGCACTTCCGGGGCCGGCTTTTTGAGCACGTCCGGATGCTCCTTGGCGATTTGCGTGAGCAGCTTGCGGACTTTCTTGATTTTCGTTCCCGGAGCCACGGTCACCGGGATGGTCAGGCGCATGGTGGCGTCGTGGTAGGACAGATTGACGATCTCGCCGCGCAGGAAGCTCGAATTGGGAATGATGACCGTGGTGTTGTCCAGGGTGCGCATGATGGTGTTGCGCACCGACAGGTCCACGACCTCGCCCAGGTTCTTGCCCTGCTGGATGATGTCACCCTTTTTGACCGCCCCGCCGAACATGATGATCAGGCCGCTGATGAAGTTGTTGACGATGTCCTTGAGGCCAAAGCCGATGCCCACCGACAGGCCGCTGGCGATCCAGGTCACGGCGCCAAGCGGCACGGCGAACAGATGCAGGGCGAACAAGATGAACAGCAGCCAGGTGATATAGCAAAACGCCGCGCCCACGGTATGGGCCAGCCCCGTGTCCATGGGCTTGCCCCGGAAATGGATCAGGGTCAGCCCCTCCTGGAACCAGGCCTGGATCAATCGCAGCAGGAAAAAGCTGATGACCAGCCCGGACAGGGCATCCAGGGAAATGGCGGCCTTGCCCAGGGCGAAGGTCTTGGAGAACACGTAGTCCACCAGACCGGGGCCGCCCATGAAAATGAGCACCCAGGCGATAAAAAGCGCCGCCAGGACAGTCACGGCCAACGGCTGGGCCAGATTGGCCAGGGACCGCTCCCGGTCGCCGCCAAGCTTGGCCAGCCAGCGTTGCACTGCGCCCGAGACATAAACGGCCAGATGCAGCATGAAAAAGGCCTGGACCGTCATGACCGCCTGGGGACCGAATCCCAGCAGGCTGGCCATGCCCGAGAGGCCAAGCAGCCACAGGGCCAAGGACCGGCGGTCGGCCCGGAAAAGCCGCCAGAATCCGGCCCCGGCCGCCAGCGGCCACAGGGCGCACACCACCGAGGCCGGGAGGTTTGACACATCCATGCCCACGCCGGCCAGGAAACTGGCATACAAGACCGGCAACACCCGCCCGCCGGAAACGGCGAGCCAGAACAGGCCCGTGGCGATAAAGATCACAAAGACAAGCGACGTGAACTGATTGGCGGCGAAAAGCACCGAATACCGGGCGGCCAGCAGCCCGGCGGCCACAGCCAGGCAAGCCAATCCCGGACGCAGCGCCAGCCAGCTCTCGGGTCGGCGGCGCAGCGGGAAGCGCAGAACCAGAAGGGCCAGGGCGGCGAACCCGGCGGTCAGGCCCAAAAACGCCCCCCAGGGCGTGAACGAGAGCACCGGCCCCCAGAAACGCGGCCCGGCATCGGCCCATTCCAGCAGATCGTCCACCATGCCGGCCAGGTTGGACGGGCGCAGCAGCGACCCGGCGGATTCGAAATAGGTCTGGGAGAAGACCATGATGAAACGGTCCTTCTCTTCGGCCCGCACGGTATCGATGTCCGAGGAAAGGGCCGTGGCCTGGGCCAGCGCCGCGTCCACCTCGTCCTTGACCGCGTCCACGTCGTGCTTGAGTTCCTTGAACTGCCGCCCCGGGCCGGACAGTTCCTCGTTGATGAGGTCGGCATATTCCCGGCTGGCGTTTTGGGAGCGGATCTGGCGCAACGTGGCGTATTCCTGCTTGGTGCGGCCCAAGGTGTCCTGCATGTCTTCCAGGGGGCCTCGGGCGGCCTGGACGGCGCGCGTCAGTTCGCCAATCTCCAGCAGCAGCGTCCGGGAAGCCCAGGGCGTCTCGCCGGCCACGCCCCGCAGCAGGAGCAGTTGATCGAGGCGGCTGCTGATCCCGGACAGATCCGCGGCCAGCTTCGCCTTCTGCTCCGGCAGATGCTGGCGCATGCGTTGCAGTTCCTGGCGCTTGATGGCGATATTCTGGGTGAGGCCGTCGGCGATGGAGTGCCACAGGCCTTGTTCATCGGCCTGGGTCGCGCCGAATCCCTGTCCGGCGACGAGCAACAGACAAAGGACCAAGACGCCGAGGATGACCCGCCCTGCCCGGTTGCGCGGCATATATTCGCTCCTGAGCATGAAGAAGTTATGGACGTTAAAAAACCCTACCGTGTCAGGCAGGTCCAGCGCAAGCCCGCCGCCAGCGCCGTGCGGCGGGCTTGCGCTGCCCGGAGCAGGTCGGTATGACCGTGCCCGAATGTGAGGTTGCCATTTATGAAAAGACTAATCTTCGGCCTATTCCTGATCCTGGCCCTGGCCGGCGGCGCGGCCGGCTATCTGCTGCTGACCGACAAGGTCAAACCGGAAATCGTCCTGACGCCGGACAATGCGGTTGCCGCGCCCAAGCGTGAGTTCACCCTGACCCTGCGCGACGCCGGCTCCGGGCTTAAAAACGCCAAGGTCGTGGTCAGCCAGGACGCCAAGCAGATCACCCTGCTGGAAAAAACCTTCGCCACCCCGGCGCGCGAGTCCGTGGAGACGTTCACCCTGGAACCGGCCGGCCTGCACGACGGTCCCTTCACCCTGACGTTAACGGCCACGGACCGCTCCATCGCCAACTTCGGCGCGGGCAACACGGTTAACCAAACCCGCCAACTCACCCTGGACACCATCCCGCCCCGGGCCGACGTGTTGAGCCTGGCCCACATCGTACGCCAGGGCGGCGTCGGGGCCGTGTCCTTTTCCGTCAACGAGGACGTGGAAAGCGCCGGCGTGGTCGTCGGCGAGGACTTCTTCCCGGCCTACAAGATCGAGGGCGGCCGCTACTTCGGCTTCTTCGTCTTCCCCTACAACATGGACCCGAAGAACTTCGTGCCCAAGGTCAAGGTCACGGACCAGGCCGGCAACGTGGGCCTGGCCTCGTTCCGCTACCAAGCCATTCCCAAGAAGTTCCGGGAAGACAAGCTCAACATCTCCGATTCCTTCCTGGAATCCAAGATGCCCCAGTATTACAACATCATCACCGACACCCGGGACAATCTGCAGATCTATCTGCGGGTCAACAATGACATCCGTCGCCAGAACAGCGTTTTCCTCAAGGAACTGGCGGCCAAGAGCGCTCCGACCATGCTCTGGGACAAGAAGGCGTTTTTGCGCCTGCCCAACGCCGCCCCCCGGGCCGGGTTCGGCGACCACCGGACCTATCTGTACCAGGGGCGCGAGATCGACCAGCAGACCCACATGGGCGTGGACCTGGCCTCCCTTGAGGGCGCGCCGGTGCCGGCCGCCAATTCCGGCAAGGTGGTCTTCACCGGGTTCCTCGGCATCTACGGCGAGACCGTGATCATCGACCACGGCATGGGCCTGCAGACCCTCTACGCCCACTTGCGCCAGATCGACGCCAAGGTCGGCCAGGACATCAAAAAGGGCGAGATCCTGGGCAAGACCGGCGTCTCCGGGCTGGCCGGCGGCGACCACCTGCACTTCGGGGTGCTGCTTTTCGGCCACGAAACCTCGCCCATCGAGTGGTGGGATCAGCACTGGATCGACGACAACATCTTAAACAAGATGTAGCGCGTTCGCGCACAGGTGCAAAACGCCCGGGACGTCGGTTCCGGGCGTTTTCGCTTCTCCGGCTCTCGCCGGTCACGAGACCGGGCCGCGCGGTGAGCGAAAGCAAAAGAAGCCGGCGACCGGGATATGTAGGAAGAAAAGACAAAAGAAGCCTCCGGCGGCCGGGGGCCTGAGGCCCCCGGACCCCGCAGCTGGGAGAAGTTTTAAAGGGGGGTCATGTCGGGGGTGTCACGCTGGTCGGTTGTGGACCGTACAGATTGGCCAAGGCGCTTGACGGGAAACAGCCTTGCTCCGGCCAACCGTCGGCGAATCCCGCGCGCTACGGAAAAATGGCCTCCCGGTCGCGACCGGGAGGCCATTTTGCGTTTCGTTAGCCTGGCGCAACAGGACGTTGCGCCGGACAGGGCTCCCTACCAGGTCTTGGCGCGCTGGGCGGCCAGGGCCGCGGTCTGCTCCTCGAAGCTGTCGAAACCGGCCTGTCGCAGGGCGTCGTAGACCGTGCCCGGCCAGTCCCAGGTGGCGTAGAGCACCGGCTTGTGGAACAGCCGGCGGAACAGCTCCATCTCCTGGCGGTAGAAATTGGCCTTGGCGGTCTCCAGGTTCTCCCGAAGCTGCTCGGCCAGACGGGTCAGTTCGCCGTCGTACCAGTCCTTGATGTCGCTGGCCGTGTCGTACTTCTTGGCGATGTGCTCGTACTTGTTGGCCTGCAGCACGGTCTTGAGCCGGGCCAGATGCTGCTCGGCCAGCCACGCGCCCAGATTGCTCACCGGAATGTCCTCGGCCTCGACATGGGCCATGTCGAACTTGGTCTGGTAGTAGGTGTCGGGCACGACCGAGGCGCAGACGATGCCGGCGATGGCCACAAGACCGCGCAGGATCAGGCTGTTGGACACGCCCTGGCCGCAGAACCCGACCTTCTTGCCGTACTTCTGGCCGGCAAAGATGGTGACGAGCACGGCCCAGACCACGGCCGGATCCTCTTCGTCGTAGATGTGGCGCAGGGCCGGATTGTCGCGGTCGGTGCCGAGCACCATCTGCGTCATGTCGTTGGAGCCGATGGAGAATCCGTCGAACTCCTGGATGAACTGCTTGGCCAGGATGGCGTTGCTCGGGATCTCCGACATGATGAACATTTTCAGTCCCTCGTCGCCGGATTGGAGCTTGTGCACCCGTTCGAGATACCGCTTGGTGGCCGTGGCCTCCTCCACGGTGCGCACGAAGGGCAGCATGACGTGGAGGTTCTTGCCGCCGTAGATGCCGCGCGCGAGCTTGAACGACTCGATTTCCCAGTCATGGATGTTGCGCGACACGCCCCGGTAGCCGAGCATGGGGTTGTCTTCCATGGCCTCGAACAGGTTGCCGCCAAGGAGGTTTCTGTACTCGTTGGATTTGAAATCCGTGGTGCGGTAGAGGATCGGCTTGCCGTGAAAGGCCATGGCGAAAAGCCCCAGGCCCTGGGACAGGGTCTGGACATAGAGCTCCTTGCCGCTGCGGAAGCCGCGCGAGGTGAGCTGCTTGCGGATTTTGCCCAAAAGCGCGGTCAGATCGTCGATCTGCCCCTTGATGCCGCACTGCCGGGCCACTTCCTGGCGCATGGCCGCGATCTTGGCCAGGGTGTCCTTGACCATGGGCTCGTCGGCCACGGCATTGACCCGATCCTCGATGCGGGCCTTGATCTCGTAGCGGCGCTTGATGGCGTCGGGGTCCACGGCCTTTTGCTGCAGCTCGTCCCAGTAGCCGAGGATGATGGCCACGTGGGTTTCCAGGTCGGCCGAGGTCTTGAGCAGATCCAGGCGGCGCGTGACCTCTTCCAGGTGATGGTCGAGCTTTTTCTCGATATCCCGGATGCGGCGGTGCACGGCCATGACTTCGTCGGTGCCGCGCGCCCCGGAGTGGTCGGCCAGGGTTTCGAGGTCGGCGGACAGGCCGGTGACCAGCCCGACATAGCCGCGCAGCTTGATCTGGACGTTTATAAATCCCGCCCCGAGCTGCTCGCGCACGATCTTGGTCAGCTTGGCGTCGAGTTCCTTGACCTTGGTGTCGATCAGCGTCGGCAGGGTGCCGTTGTCGTAGGCCTCGAGGGCTTGCGGATGCACGCCGATGTTGCCGAGCATGAATTCGGCGCGCAGTAAGCCCACTTCGAAATCCGGGACATTGCGCAGCCGCGACAGGAACAGCGCCTGGCCCACGTCGGCCAGGATCAGGCCGACCTTGGTCTTGGTGGCCGGCAGCTTGGAGAGGTCCATCTCGCCGCCGACTTCCTCCAAGGGGAGCAGGCCCCGGTAGACGCAGCCCCGCGATCCGTCGACGGTCACGTACTGGCCGTCCAGGGAACGCAGGGTCTCGGCCCGCTGGATGCCGATGACGGCCGGGATGCCGAGCTCGCGGGAGGTGATGGCGGCGTGGCTGGTGTCGCCGCCGGCATCGGCCAGGATGGCCGAGGCCACGCG
>JBKICS010000453.1:0-8369 GCA_046567015.1 Acidobacteriota bacterium
TGGGCCCGTATCCGGTGGGCAGTTTCGTGCGCCTGGCCGGCGGCGAACACGCCTTCGTGCGCGGCTCCAACCCGGCCCGGCCGCTGTCCCCGGAATTGCTCGTGGCCTTTGATAAGAACATGTGTCCGGTGCCCCAGCGGATCCTGGCCGCCGAACGCGATTGCAAGGGGCCCGGGGCCATTGCCGAGGCCCTCGATCCGGCGGCCCACGGCATCGACCCCTTGTGCTATCTCTGCCCGTCGGCCGGGTAAAACGGCATTTTTTTCCAGGCACTCTCCTTGCATTGCAAGGGTCGGCCGGCATTGGCCAAGGAGAGCGGCATGGACATCAGCACTACCTACGACAGCCTCAAAAAGCAGCTCAGCATCAATTCCGGATCGTCGGACACCGCCTCCAAGGGCGCAAACGGCACGACCACCACGGTCTCCTCGTCCGCGTCCAAGGATGCCAGTTCCGCCTTGAACCAGTTGTCGAGCCTGGGCGACACGACGTACTTAAGCCCCATCCTCCAGACCAAGCTTGAAAACGAGGCCCTGCAGAGCCAGATGACCAAGACCCTGGCCGCCAAGTTCGCGGACCTGGGCATCGACACGAGCCAGACCATCACCTTGAGCAGTGACGCCGATGGCACGGTAAAAGTTTCCGGGGACCATCCGGACAAAGCCAAAATCGAAAAGCTTTTCGCTGACACCCCGGCCCTGACCGAGGCTTTCAATGCCCTGGCGAAGGGCAGCGCCACGCTCAAATCCATGACCGCGCGCCAGTCCGCCTCCCTGGTGCGGGCCAACGGCTACGCCGCCTATCTCACGCAGATGGGAAGCGACGCCTCCTCCGGCGATTTCTTCTACAGTTACATGAACGGTGTCTCGGCCACGTCGTTTCAGTAAGCCGACCTTACCCTTCAGTCCGCCACAAACCAGGTCAATTCGCCCTCCTGGGGTCGCACCAGCGAAGCCGGTACGGCCGGTTCCGGCGTGCCGGCCAGCGCCCGTTTGAGGGACGCCTCCTTGCCTGCGGCCGTGGCCAGGAAGAGCACCGCCCGGGCGGCGTTTATTAGCGGCAGGGTAAACGTCAGGCGCGGCACGGCCGGCTGGGCCGTGGTCGGCGGCGGCACGGGCGCAACCAGCCGTCGCGTCTCCGCAAGAGCCGGGCTGCCCGGGAACAGCGAGGCCGTGTGCCCGTCCGGGCCCATGCCGAGCAGGATCAGGTCGAAGCGCGGGATTTCGCCCTCGCTCGGCCCAAGGGCGGCCCGCAGCTCGGCCTCGTAGGCCAGGGCGGCCAGATCGGGCGGCACGATGTCCACGGGCATGGGGTGGACGTTGCCGGCCGGGATGCGCCCCGGCCCAAACAGCACCGTTGATACCGCGCCAAAGGTGTTGCGCGGGTCCTGGGTCGGCACGAGCCGTTCGTCCCCGAAAAAAAACAGGACGCTGTCCCACGCAATGCCCAGGCCCTGCTCGGCCATGGCGGCATAGAGCGGCAGGGGCGTGCTCCCGCCGGACAAGGCCAGGCAAAACCGGCCCCGGGCGGCGTGGGCCGCCCGGGCCAGGTCGGTCGTCAGGGTCAAGGCGGCCCCGGTCATGGCGGCGACGTCCGGGAAGCGTCGCACGGCCGGGGTCATGACACCAGCCCGTGGGCCCGCAGATATTTGCCGGCCTCCTGCGGCCCCCAACTGCCGGCCTTGTAGAGATAGAGATTGTCCTTGCCCGGGTTGTCCAGCACCGGGGTGAGGAATTTCCAGCACAGTTCCACCCCGTCCTGCCGCCAGAACAGCGTCTGGTCGCCCAGCATGCAATCAAGCAGCACCTTGGCGTAGGCGGTCAGCGCCGCGCCCTGGTAGCCCTGGTAGTAGTTGAAGTTCATGGTCACCGAGCGCAGGCACATGGGGCCCGGGGCCTTGGCCTGGAAGGTGAGGCTCACCTGCTCGTCGGGCTGGATGCGCAGGATCAGCCGGTTGGCCTGGATGTGGTCGCCGAAAAGCTCCCGGAACATGGAATAGGGCACGGGCTTGAACTGCACGGCGATCTCCGTGCGCTTTTCGGCCAGCCGCTTGCCCGAAATCAGGTAGAACGGCACCCCCTGCCAGCGCCAGTTGTCCAGGCTGACCCGCATGGCGGCAAAGGTCGGGGTGGTGGAGTCGCCGGGCACGCCCGGTTCGTCCAGATAGGCCGGAGCCCGGGCGCCGTCGGCCAGGCCCGAGGCGTACTGGCCAAGGATGCAGCGCTCGGCCAGATCCTTGGCGGTAAATGGCCGCAAGGCCCGGAAGACCTTGGTCTTTTCGTCGCGCACCAGATCGGCCTCGAACAGCGACGGCGGCTCGATGGCGCACAGGGAGAGCAGCTGCATCATGTGGTTCTGGAACATGTCGCGCAGCACGCCGAAATGGTCGTAGTAGGAGGCGCGGTGCTCGACGCCGATGGATTCGGCCGCCAGAATGCTCACATAGTCGACGTAGCGCCGGTTCCAGATGGGCTCGAAGATGGCGTTGGCAAAGCGCAGCATCAGGATGTTTTGCACGGTCTCCTTGGCCAGATAGTGGTCGATGCGAAAGATCTGGTGTTCGGAGAACCGGGTGTGCAGGGCCGACTCCAGCACCCGGGCCGTTTGCAGGTCGCGGCCGAAGGGCTTTTCGATGACCAGGCGCGAGTAGCCGTTCGTTTCCTCGGCCAGCCCGGCATTGGCCAGGTTGACGGCGATGTCCTCGTAGGCCGTGGGCGGCACGGCCAGGTAGAAGATGCGGTTGCCGCCGAGGCTCCTGTCGGCGGCGAGCCGGTCGAGGTGGGCGGACAGGGCGGTAAACGAGGCCGGGTCGTCGTAGTGGACCTGCAGATAGCCCAGGTTCGGTTCCAGGGCCTCCCAGAGGGCGGGGGTCAGGTCGCCGCATTCCAGGGCCGCCTGGTGCATGCGCTCGCGGAAGGCCTCTTCGGTCAGGTCGGTGCGGCTGGCCCCGAGCACGGCGAAGTGTTGCGGCAGATGGCCGCCGGCGAACAGGGCGGCCAGGGCCGGCATGAGCATGCGGGCGGTCAGGTCTCCGGTGGCTCCGAAAATGATCAGGACAAACGGCGCTTCCACCTGCTCGAACCGGCAGGCCGCCTCGGCGGTGGCGGTGGTGCGGCCAAGGATCACCTCGGCCTGGGCCGGGTCCAGGGCATCAGTCATGGCCGACCTTCCTTTTGACGGCGTGGCCGCCGAACTCGTTGCGAAGGGCCGCCAAGACCCGGTCCTGGAAGGCGTTGGCTTGGCGGGAGCGGAAGCGCTCGAACAGCGAGGCGGTGATGACCGGGGCGGACACGGCGTTTTCCACGGCCTGGTTGACGGTCCAGCGGCCTTCGCCGGAATCGTCCACATAGGCCTCAAGCGACTCCAGGCGGGGGTCGGCGGTAAAGGCGCGCTGGGCCAGTTCCAGCAGCCAGGAGCGCACCACCGAGCCGTGGTTCCACAGGTCGCAGATGGCCGGGAAATCCAGTCCCGGCCCGAACTGGGAAGCGGCCATGATCTCGAAGCCCTCGGCATAGGCCTGCATCATGCCGTATTCGATGCCGTTGTGGACCATCTTGACGTAGTGGCCCGAGCCCACCGGCCCGGTGTGCAGGTTGCCGCCCGGGCCGGTGAGGACCTCCATGGCTGGCTTGAGCACGGCGGCCATGTCGGGCTCGGCCCCGTACATGATGCAGTAGCCTTCGGCCAGGCCCCAGATGCCGCCGCTGACTCCGGCGTCGCAGTAGCGCAGGCCACGCTTTCCGGCGGCCTCGTGGCGGCGCAGGTCGTCGCGGAAAAAGCTGTTGCCGCCGTCCACGATGAGGTCGCCGGGCGAAAGCAGGGGCATAAGCTCGTCGATATGCTCGTCCGTGGCGGAGCCTGCCGGCAGCATGAGCCAGACGATGCGCGGCGCGGGCAGGGCGGCCACCAGCGCGGCCAGGGTCTCGGCGAAGCTGGCCCCTTCCTCGGCGGCGAAATCCTTGGCTTTCTGGACCGTGCGATTGTACGCCGTCACCGCGACGCCGCCCCGGGCCAGACGTTTGGCCATATTGAGGCCCATGCGGCCCAGGCCGACCATTCCGATATGCATGGCGTGTCTCCTTAGGGATTTGGCCCGGTCAGGCCCTTTTTGGCCTGTCGGGCGCGGTAGAGGGCAACCAGCCGCTTGGCCGCCAGGGGGAACAGGCCAAGCAGGGCAAAGGATACGAGCAGTTCGGGCGAGACGATGCCGGAGAGCGATTCGATGCGCCCGAGCTGGGTTCCGGCGTTGACGTAGACGGCGGTGCCGGGAAGCATGCCGATCTGGGACACGAGGTAGAAGGTGGCCAGCGGCACGGCGGTCAGGCCCATGGCGGCATTGACCACGAAGAAGGGAAAAAGCGGTATCAGGCGCAGGGTGAAGAGGTAAAAGGCCCCTTCCTTGCGGATGCCCTGGTCGATGGCGGCCAGGCGCGGTCCCATGCGCCGGGTCATGACCTCGCGAAAAAGCGTGCGCGAAAGGGCGCAGGCCAGGGTCGCGCCGATGGTGCTGGCAAAGGACACCAGGACCAGCGTCTTCCAGAAGCCGAAGAGCGCCCCGCCGCCAAGGGTCAGCACCGTGGCCCCGGGGAGGCTTAAGGCCGCGACCACCACGTAGAGCAGGAAATACCCCAGGGCAAAGCGCCACGGCGCGGCGGCCTGGGCCGTGGCCAGAGCTTCCCGGGACTCCTTGAGAAAGGCCAGGGTCAGGTATTGGTTCAGCCCAAAGCCGAAAAAGGCGGCGACAAGCGCCAGCACCAGCGAGACCAGCAGGACTTTGCGCACAAGGGCCGAGGACATGGCGCCTCCTTAGCGGGAGCGGTCGATGTAGGCGTCGACGTCGAATTTGCGCCGACAGCCCCGTTCGTTCATGAAGCGCACCTGGCCGAAGACGGCCCGCCCGGCCCAGGGCCGGTCGTGCAGGCCGCCGACGGACCACAGCACCCCGACCACGCCGTTTGGGTCGCGCCCGTCCAGGGCATAGCGGTCGTTAAGCGTCAGGGCGATGTCGATGGCCGTTTTCGGGCTGGCCGACCACTCCAGGATCTTCTTGGCCCAGTACATGCGCATATAGCCGTGCAGGCGGCCGGTGCGGACAAGCTGGCGCTGGGCGGCGTTCCACAATTCGCTGTGGGTGGCCCCGGCCTCGAAGGCGGCCGCTTCGTACAGATAGGGCCGAACGTCGTCGGCGTGGGCGGCCAGGGTCTTTTGGGCCCAGTCGGGCAGGGCCGAGAAGCGGTCGTAGTCCGGGGTGTAGTGGCAGTAGTTGTCGGCCAGCTCCCGGCGCACGATCAGTTCCTCGAGATAGGCGTCGGCCCCGGCCGGGGCGTGGCTTCTGGAGGCCAGGACGCCCAGGGCGGCGCGTTGGGGGGCGAGCTGGCCGAAGTGGAACCAGGGGGACAAGCCCGAGACAGCCCCGGCATTGGGGTCGTTGCGGCGCGCGGCATAGATCTCCAGGCGCTCGCCGACAAAGGCGGCCAGGGCGCGCACGGCGGCCTCGGCCCCGGGGGCGGCCTCGGGGACCGGCCCCACGGACGGGTCGGCCGCAACCAGGCGGCGGGCCGCATCCCAGCTAACGGGGGGAAACCCTTCCAGATTCCCGGCCGGGAAGGCGGGCAGGTCGGGGAAGGGCTCCAGGAATTCGGACAGCAGGCGATGGATTTTCGGGCGAAAGGTGGCGGCGGTGTATTCCCGGCGCGGGGAGGCGACAAAGCAGGGCACCACGTTGTGGGCGTCCACTTCGAGCAGGGTTCCGGCAAAGGCGGCGGCCGCCGTCTCCCGCCAGCGCCGCTTGGGACGCAGGGGGTCGAAATCCGCCACGCAGACCCCGGCCCCGATCCCGTCCAGGAAGGCCGGGACGGACGCGGCGGGTTCTCCCGGAACCAGGACCAGCGGGATGTGGCGCGCGAGCAGGTCGGCCTCGGTCTCGGCCAGGCCGCGCAGCATGAAGTCGTAGTGACGGGCCGTGGCCCCGGGAAAGGTCGGGGCCAGGGCGAACAGGACGACCAGGGGGGCGCCGGCCCGTTTGGCCAGATCGGCGGCGTGGAGCAGCGCCCAGTTGTCGTCGGCGCGCTGGTCGCGGGACATCCAATAGACGACCGGCCCCGTTTTCGGGGCGTTTTCGCTCAGGGGACGGACGCGGGCGGGATGGACCAGCATCCTTTGCTTGTAGGCCTTCGGCCGGGGGGATGCAAGCTAGCCGGCGGCCTTGACCTCGTCCCACAGGGCGTTTTTGGCGTCCATGTCCAGGGCGTCGAGGTCGAGCCCCCGGGCGGCGGCCAGCTTTTCCATGGCCTTGTAGCGGGTGAGGAACTTGTTGACCGACCCGTCCAGGCAGGTGTTGGCCTTAAGGCCCAGGCGACGGCCGTATTCGGTCAGCGAAAATAGGTAGTCGCCGAATTCCTCGGCCATGGCCGCGTCGTCGCCGGCGGCCACCGCCGCCTCGAACTCGGCCCGCTCGGCGGTCAAGTGCTCGTGCATGGCCGCGTCGGACGCCCAGGTGAATCCGGACCGGGCCGCCTTGGAATGGACGCGGTAGGCTTTTAAAAGCGGCGGCAGCCCCTTGGGCAGGCTGGCGAACAGGCCCGTCTTCCCGCCCTTTTCCCCGCGCTTGATGCGCTCCCAGTTGCGCAGCAGTTCCTCGCGGTCCTTGATGTCGCAATCGGCGAAGACATGGGGATGGCGGCGGATCATCTTGGCCGCTGCCGTGTCCAGGGCCTCGGCCAGGGTGAAATCGCCCCGGTTGGCATGCAGCGTGGCCACGAAGAGGAGCAAAAAGAGCACGTCCCCGAGCTCCTCGGCCGTGCCGGCCAGGTCGCCCGAGCGGATGCAGTCCACCAGCTCGAAGGATTCCTCGATGATGTAGTCGCAAAGTGTCTCGGGGGTCTGTCCCTTGTCCCAGGGGCAGCCGTCCGGGCCGAGCAGGGCGTTTAAGACGTCTTGCAGGCCGGCCAGGGCGGCCGCGTTGGTTTTGCCGCTGTCTGCGTTGCTCATGATGATTTGTCCGTATCGGTCGGGCGCGTCGGTTTGGCGGCCGGCGCGGCAGGCTGTTTGGCCGTGGCGGCCGGGGCGGCGGATTTGGTGTCGGCGGCGGCCTTGGCGGTTTCGGTTTTTTGGCCTGGGCCGGCCTTGGCCTCGGGCTTGGCCGGCTTGGCCTCGGGTTTGCTTTCGGGCTTGGCCGGTTCGGGCGACTTTTTTGCGGGTTCGACCGGCTTGGCGTCGGGCTTTTTGGCCGCCTCCGGCTTGTGTTGCGCTGCGGCCGGCTTCTTGTCCTGGGCGGCGGGCTCGGGCTTTTTCTCGACGGCCTTGGCCGGCTCGGGCTTGGGCGCTTCGGCCGGTTTCTTCTCCGCCTCGGCCGGCTTCTTGTCCAGGACGGCGGCGGCCGTGGCCGCCGCTGCCGCCGCCGCTTTCTTCTCCAGGGCCGCCTTGATGGGATCGGGCAGCTCCTTTCGGCCGAACTTGCGCAGCTTGTCGTTGATGTCCGGCGGGATGTAATTGACCAGCCGGGCACTGAGCTTGTCCAGCACCGGCACCAGCATGGCCCCTTTGAGGAAATCCGGGTTGGGCGCGGCCAGGCGGATGAGGAACAGGAGCACGGCGGTGAGGATCACGCCCTTGGCCAGGCCGAAGCCGCCGCCGAAAAACCGGTCCGCCCATTGGGTCATGGTGATCTTGACGATGCCCGAGATGGCCAGGGCCAGAAACCACACGCCGAGCAGGGTCACGGTGAAAATGAGCAGATAGGCGGCGGTGCCGGCGTAGTTGCCGGAGATGTAGTCGGTGAGATTGGGGGCCAGGGCCTTGTGGTAGGTGCCGGCCAGGTAAAAGGCCGTGATGATGGCGGCAAGCGACCCCACTTCCTTGACCAGGCCGCGCATGTAGCCCCGGATGGCGAAAAAGAGCCAGATGATGGCCAGGGAGAGGTCGGCGATATTGAGTGTTGGCGTCATGGTAGGGGTGCGGCGCTTGTTTGGTCGCCGCGCCGAAATGGGTAGCAGATGCCGTCACAAAAACCAACCCGGGTCGTGGGTCGGTTGCCGGGCCTTGTCCGGGGCCGGCGAAGGAGGTAGGGAGGGGAAAAAAAAGGACGCCTGCCGCATGGAACAGCTGCTGCTCCCGACCGACATCCATACGTTTCTTGCCGCCCGGGTGCTGGGCCAGGACGATCTGCTGCGCCGCATCAGCGTGTCGCTGTACAAACACATTCACGGCCTGCCGGCCCCCAACGTGCTTTTAATCGGCAACTCCGGCACGGGCAAGACCACGCTCATGCAGGCGGTGGCCGCCTTCTACGACGCCCACCCGGAACTCGACCGCTTCCGGGTCATGCTCATCATAAACGCCAACACCCTGTCCCCCGAGATCGAGGGCGA